>NZ_JBMFRG010000022.1:0-28855 GCF_049968175.1 Dissulfurimicrobium sp. | reverse complement strand
GGAATGCCAGGGCGGCCGATTTTTCTTTGAGGGTTGAGGGGCAAGATCAAGAGATGTCTGAGAGAAAAAGGAGTTGGAGAGAGATAGACCGAATAAAAGACAGAGGGGACGTATCAGACAAAAGGGACGAGCGAAGTAGCCTTGAAAGGGCGCTGGAAGATCCCAGGCTTAAGGAGAGATATCTCAAAGAGGCCAATAGGCTTTTTATGGGGGCTAAAGGTGGTGCTGGACATTCAAAGGACTTAAGGGCTATACATGAGACATATGGGACCGCAAAGTTTGAGGCTGCGGTAAGGCGTTATCTGGAACGTTACGGCCTACCCGATGATTGGGCGACCTTAATGCTTTTTCTGGACTTTAAGAGTGAGCCGCGTGTGGTCATTGAGGCGATCGATGCGCTTGTCAGGCTTTCTCGTGGGAAGGGGCTTCTTGAGAGGCAGGGTTTGAAAAGCAAGCTCAAGGTCTTAAGTCTGAACGCAAGGGACCTTGAGATAAGGGATGCCGCGTGGGCCGGGGTGGGCGAATTGTGATATCCATGTCAGGCACTGGATCGGCTCATCTTTTGTCGTGGACCACCCTGTTAGACGATTTTTTGGCACACCTTACAGTGGAGCGTGGGGCCTCGGTCAAGACGCTTGAGGCATATAGCAGGGATATCCTCGATTTTATTGACGGACTAGGCGGAGATAAGGCCTGTGGTCCAGGCGCTGTCTCGTCTTCCGACGTCTTGGTCTGGCTGAAGACCCAGAGAAACAGAGGTTTTTCGCCAAGGACCCTGGCCAGAAGGCTGTCGGCCCTCCGCTCTTTTTTTAGATTCTTGTCCGAGGGGTATGGCGTTGACCCGACGCCGCTTACGGTCATTAACAATCCAAGGATCGGGTTGAGCCTGCCGGATCAGCTGTCGATCCCGGAGGTGAATGCGCTTTTGGAGGCCCCTGATTGCCTTAAACCCATCGGTCTTCGGGACAAGGCCTTGCTCGAGGTCTCATATGCCTGTGGCCTTCGGGCCTCCGAGGCCGTGACGCTGAGACTGGATCAGATAGACCGTAAGCTTAGTTATATAAGGGTCTCTGGCAAGGGTGAAAAGGAGAGGGTCGTACCCATTGGCGAGACGGCTGTTTACTGGCTGGATCGTTATTTGAAGGAGGCGAGGCCGTGCATGCTCGGCAAGGCGGCGAGCTTCTATGTCTTCACCGGCAGGGATGGAAGACCCCTCACAAGACAGAGATTTTGGCAGATATTGAAGACCTATGCGGCCATGAAAGGGATCAGGCATAGAATCTCCCCGCATACCCTCCGTCATTCCTTCGCCACCCATCTTCTGGAGCGCGGGGCAGATCTTAGGGCTGTCCAGATGCTTTTGGGGCATTCGAGCATAACCACCACGCAGATTTACACCCATCTTGATCTCAAGCGCCTGAGAGAGGTGCATCGGAAGTTCCATCCTAGAGGCTGATTACAGGTGGATGAAGACGAGGATGATTTCTGAAAAGATCAAGAAAGAGATACCGATGACAAGGCAGGGGGTGGAGACCCCTGCCGGAATAGGTGATTTCCTTCTGGTTGAGCTCTGGCATAACGATGACGCCGCAACGCCATGGAACCCTGCACTTGGGGGTTTTGTGCTGTGTTATGAGCTTGAACTCGGGGGTAAACATGTAAGGCTTTCCGCCGTTGAGAGGTATTTGCGTAGAGATGGGGCACTGGGAAGGGCCAGAGACGTCAGTCCTGCATCTGTTGAGCATCGGGATTTCCCGCCGGAAGACAGACTTATCATGGCCGTTTTGTGGGATATCGCAGCTGAAAGGCCATTAGGCAGCAGTACCTGTCGCAGCGGCGCGAGGTCGTTTTCGAATATCTTGCTTGGGCCCAGGGATGTCAGGGCATTGCTGCCGCTCCTGGCCAGGACGGGCCGCTGTTTTCTTGTCCACCATGAAAAAGGGCGTCTGACGGCGCCGCTCGTTGCAGCCGAGCCCCTTGAGGCCGAATTAATAATTGATGCGATGGAGGTAGACACGGACGACACTTACATCCTTTCACCGTCCATCAAGGTCGATGGGCTGTCTGTGGACATTAGGTCTCTTTTCTATATTTTTAATACAAAGCCGATTTATTTTATCTGGCAGGGGCGCCTTTATTCGCTCAAGGGCCCGTCCTTTCAGGCGCTGAAGGCCATGCTAGGTGCGAAAGATGTGGTTGTTGTGACAAGGGGGGAGCTGAGAAGGCTTGTCGCAAAGGCGTCATCGCTTGCATGTGGGCCGCGTATAGTCGCACCTGAAGGGTTCGGACCTGAGCCGGTTGCGCTCAAGCCGGTTCCGCACCTGATACTGGAATTCAGGGATGGTATGCTTTTGGCAAAGCCTTTTATGGATTATGGGGGCATACTAATAGGGCTGGATAGTCGAGGCCATGAGATCTTGGATGCCGCCGATTGGCGGATTGTCCGGCGGAGCTCTGAAGACGAGGCGTTGTATCGCAAGGAGCTTGAAGATCATGGGTTTGAGGAGGGGGCGCATGGGCGTTTTGTCAGGTCTATCTACGGTGTATCAGAGGCGATCAGGGGTCTTTCCTTGAAGGGCTGGTTTGTCTATGGCAATAACGGCAGACCTGTAAGGGTTGGAAAGGTCGGGAGGTTAAGGGTCTTCTCAGGTCTTGATTGGTTCGATCTGGAAGGTGAGATCTCTTTCGGACAAGGTATATCCGTGCCGCTGACAAGGGCGTTGAGGGCGGCCTCGAGGGGAGAGCATTTAATAAGGCTCGATGATGGAAGCGTGGGGCTTGTCCCTGATGAATGGGTCAAAAAGAACCTTGCCGTCCTTGGACTTTCTACAGGTGTGCAGGCCTCAGGGCGGCTGAGGATAAGGGCCTCCCAGGCCTTGATCCTTGAGGCCTTTCTTGAAGGCGAAGCCGTGGAGTTTACAGATGGGCGTTTCAGGGAATTTGTCATGTCGCTCAAGGCCGTCCATTCCTTTAAAGACGTACAGGTTCCGAAGTCATTCAAAGGCCGACTTCGCAACTACCAAAAGGAGGCCCTGGGGTGGCTTTTGTCTTTGAAATGGTTTGGTTTTGGCGGTGTGCTTGCGGATGATATGGGGCTTGGAAAGACCGTCGAGGTCATTGCCATGCTTGCAGGGGAAGGCAGAGACAACGGTCCCTCACTTATAATAGCGCCGACCTCACTCTTGTTCAATTGGCAAGGGGAGATCGCGCGTTTTGCGCCACGGCTGAAGGTTGTTTTGTATTGCGGCCGGGACCGTTTTCGTCTGATTGAGAATGGTTTTGACGATGCCGACATAGTCCTTACCACCTATGCCGTTTTGAGGCTAGATATTGGCCTTTTGACAAGGTGGCGTTTCAATTACGCGGTCCTTGATGAGAGTCAGGCCATAAAAAATGCGGCGTCCATCACGGCCAGGGCTGCCAGACGTCTCAGGTGTGTTCACAGGCTTTGCCTTACCGGGACGCCTATCGAAAATCATCTTGGTGAGCTGTGGTCGCAGATGGCCTTCCTGAACCCAGGCCTTCTCGGCCCTTACAGCGCCTTTGATGCGAGATTCATAAGGCCTGCAGCTGATGGCGACGATGAGGCCCTGATGTTTTTAAAGAAGATTGTCCATCCGTTTATCCTGAGACGCACCAAAGGTGATGTGGCGTGCGATCTGCCGGAAAAGGTGGAGCATCTGGTTCGTTGTCCCATGACGGAAGGTCAGGCCAGGGTTTATGAAGATATAAAGGAACGCTATAGGGCCATAGTTGTGCGTGGGGCCGGAAGCGGCAAGGATACCGTTAGATTCAGGGTGCTTGAAGGGCTTCTGAGATTAAGACAGGTTGCAGTACACCCGGGGCTTGTAGGTATGCGGGGCATCGGTTCGGGTAAGCTCAAGGAGCTTGTGTCTCTTGTGGAGCGGGCTGTGGTGTTCCAAGGTCACAAGGCACTGGTCTTTTCTCAATTTACCGATATGCTTAATTTTGTCAGAGAGGCTGTGGCCAAGTTAGGCATCGAATATGAATACCTGGATGGCAAGACGCCGGCTGGAGAACGGGCAAGAAGGGTGAAGAGGTTTCAATCCTGCGAAGATGCAAGGCTCTTCTTGATAAGCCTCAAGGCAGGCGGTGTAGGTCTTAATCTCACCGCTGCCGATTATGTGTTTTTGATCGATCCGTGGTGGAATCCAGCTGTGGAGCTCCAGGCAGTTGATAGGGCCCACAGGATAGGCCAGGATAAAAAGGTCTTTACATATCGTCTCATCTCGGAGGGCACCGTGGAGGAAAAGGTCTTGATGCTTCAAGAAAGAAAGCAGGAGCTGGTCGCTGATTTTTTTTCAGGGCGCAATGAGGCATTGCAGAGGCTCTCAGCGGAGGATATTGCCTTTCTCTTTTCTTGAGTGTTGTTTTGTGAACACAGGCCTTTGAGGCCTTTCATCAACGGCTTATAAGCTCAGCGCTGAAATAGCCGACCACCACCTTGCTTTTGACCAGTACTGGGATTTTTCTTGCATCATCTGTCAGCCACACCATGATCTCTGCCCCTGGGCTCTTTTTGAAGACGCCTGAAAGTCCTTCCATCCGGGGATTGAGCAGGAAGGTGTCAAATATGCCGGCGGGCGTCTCTATCTCTTCCCGTTTTATCATATGGGCCGTGCCGGTGATGATCTTTTTGCCGTCCGTTATCCTGAGCCTGACGTCATGCTCGGGTTTTCCGTTCGTCCTGTACCAAAAAAGACAGGAAAGTGGGTCCTGCACGTCTTCGGATACTATGAGCCTCCCCCTGAACCTCCCGTTTTTCCATAGCTCCACGTAGCCTGACTTTGCATTGAACAGGACCTGCGTTACACCCTCCTTTCCCATAAGACCTTCCCTTGACCTTTTATAGAAACTGACAGGCCGGTGGGCGTCTGATGTGACTATGGATTCCTCATGTATCCTTACCGGATATATTGCATCTATATAGGGAAGGCTCCTGGCCGTGAGCCGGTAGGTGATGAACTGTCCGCTTTTGATGGTGTCCAATACAGCCTCACCGGCAGGTATGCCGCTCCATGTTATCCTGTATCTAAGTTCTTCCTGCGGCACTTCCTGTCTAGATTCTTTTTCCAATGATGATAATGATGATGTAGAGGCCTGCATCGGGGTGACAAAAAAGGCGAGGAGCATGCCTGCGATCCAGTATTTGGCGCGTGATACGCCGGCCCAGCGGCTGCATGGTGGCCTTTGTGTTTTCAGTGTTGTTGGTATTATGGACCTACCTCCACGAGTACATATCTTTCAGGGTTGAGATAGTGCACGGCCGCCTGTCTGACATCGTAGATTGTCACCTTTTTTATTTCCTTTGGATATATCCTGGCGAATCCTGCACCAAGGCCGTAGAGTTTGTTAAGGGCCATGTCCATTGCCTGCGCCCCGTTGGTTTGCAGGTCGTTTTCATAATTTCCTATAAGCCACATCTTGGCCCTTTCAAGCTCTTCAGGCGATACGGATCCGTTTCGCACCGCTTCTATCTCCTGCCAAAGTCCTTTTATAGCCTCTTCTTTCTTTTGCGGTGCGCAGGCTATGTAAAGGGCGAATGAGCCGTAGTCTATTCCGAGGCCTACAAAAGAGGTTACGGAGTATGCGAGCGCCTTCTTATCCCTCAGTTCAGTAAAAAGCCTCCCGCCCTGACCGGCCAGAACGGCGTTTAATACCTCTACGGCGTATCTCTCGCTGGATTTAAATGTAACACCTGGGAAACCAAGCACGATGTGTAACTGTTGTTTGTCTTGTTTTTTAACCGTTACGGTCCTAGGAGAGTCAAGTGGTTGCGGGGTCGGCAAGGTGGGCGGGTCAAGGGTTTTGCCAGCGCCCCATTTTTCAAGATATGCCTTGAGCTTTTTTGTGACTTCATCAGGGTTCACGTCCCCGGCTATAGAGATTATCGCCCGGTCCGGCCTCGCGAAGTCGTTATAGGCGATGGCGAGCCTTTCGGATGTGATCCCCATTATGGATGTCTCTGTGCCAAGGGGATTCAGAGAATATGGGTGCGGTTTGAAGAGCTCGCGCCTGAATTCCCTTACGGCGACCGACGGCAGGGAATCTTCCTGGCGTTTGAGGCCTGCGATGAGCAATGGTTGCAATTTTTTTATCTCTTCATCCGGGAATATTGGATTAAGGAGGATTTCGGCGAAAAGCGAGAGGCCATCTCCAAGATGATCGCTTAGAAAGCGGCCTTCGAGCCCGAACGAATTCTGGCCCGAAAATCCGTCTATCTCTCCGCCTATGCCCTCTATAAGCGCAGCGAGCTCTTGGGCGTTGTGCAGTCTTGTGCCCTTGGTCCATGCCCTTGCAAGAAAATTGAAGAGGCCAGCTGTATCTTCGGTCTCGTATCTCACCCCGCCTGGAAACACTGCCCGCACGGCAAACGTAGGTGCATCCCGCACCTCCCGTACGAGTATGGTTACGCCGTTTGAGAGCGTGGTCTCTTTAATGTTGAAACCCATGGGTGCCTTATGTGTCTTGATCGGCGATGCGGCAGCCACGCCTTCGGCGCATTTTATTATGGCCGTCAGGTCTTTTTTGGTGATCTTCGGCGCCTTCCAGTTCGGCATGACCATGGCGATGTTTATATTCTTAGTTTTGAATATGTCAGTAGCAACCCGCTGGATGTCTCGCGGCGTAATCGATTTTACGCGCTCCAGATATGTCGTCTGCGCTGAAGGATCTCCAGCCATCGTCTCGAACAGACCCAATTTCTGAGCCTCGCCTTCCATCGTCTCTTGGGCATAGATGAAATCTGTTTCAACCTGGATCTTGGCCCTGTTGAGCTCTTCTTGGCCCACAGCCTCTGTGCGTAATCGGTAGATGTCTGTGAGTATGGCGGTAAGCGCGTCCCTGGTCTTCTCAGGGGCAAGGATGGCGGTCACCTCGAACAGACCAGGTCCCAGAGGCGTAAAGGCAGATGAATCGATTTGATAGACGAGCTGTTTGTCTTCCTTGATAGATCTGTTCAGTCTTGAGCTGTTACCGCCTCCAAGGAGCGCCGCCAAGACGTCTAGGACGGGCGCGCGTGGGTCGTTGAAGCCGGGTGCGCCGGAGAATGCAATGGCTAAGTGGCCTTCATGTATATCCATCGTCTTGACTGCCGCCCTAGGGGCGTCCTGCAGTGGTTCGATTACATCCATATCCGCCTTTTCTCTGGACGTCTTGAGCGTCTTGAATGCATTGCGGACATATCTTGCCGCCTCCCGTGTGTTTACATTACCGGCTATCACGACATGTATGTTTTCAGGTCTGTATCTCTTGGCCATATAATCCATGATGTCTTGTCTCGTGAAGGACTTGACTGTTTTGACAAAGCCTATAACGGGGCGTCTGTATGGATATTTTTCATATGATGTCTCCATGAGTAGATCAAAGAGTGCGGATGTCGGCATGTCTTTCCGCATCTTCATCTCTTCGAGCACCACATCCTTTTCCCTTGCAAGTTCATCTGGCTCAAAGTTCGAGTTGAGTACGGCGTCGGAGAGGACATCTATGGCCTCCCCAAGGAATCGGCTGGGCACCTCGCAGTG
Organism: Dissulfurimicrobium sp.; assembly: GCF_049968175.1. NCBI lineage: Bacteria > Deltaproteobacteria > Dissulfurimicrobium > Dissulfurimicrobium sp. The sequence goes on along the minus strand of NZ_JBMFRG010000022.1, from coordinate 21,311 downwards.
ATAGACGGTGTAATCAAGGGACGTATAGGCATTGATCGACCCGCCTATGGATTCTATGGCCCTTGCAAGCTCCCCTCGCCCCCTCTTCTTTGTGCCTTTAAATATCATGTGTTCGATGAGATGGGTGATGCCGGCCTCTCGGTCCGTCTCATAGCTGCTGCCGGCCCTTACCCATACCTGGACGGCAGCCACCGGTGCACGGTCCGTCTCCTTGATGACTGCGGTCAGGCCGTTCGGTAGTTTGATTTTCGTTGCCCCAGGCAGGATGTCTTCAGCCCATGCAGCAAGGGGTCTGATACCTAGCTGGAATACGACCGAGACCAGGAAGGCCGCAAGGAGAATGATTGTTTCTTTGTACCCCGGCATGGAAGTTCGTCTCCTTTTTTTGATGAATGACTGTTCATTAAAGGTCTTGACACTGCGCGTGAATTTTGGTACGACCTAAGCCATTAACCTTGTAAAGATACTCGATGTCCTTGCGGTACGATAGCCATGTTTTTTGTGGCATGCAAGACATCGGCCATACCTAATAATAATTTATGTCGGGGGGCAAGATGAGTTCTTTTGGAGAGAAGATATCCGAGGTCTATGAGTCATTTTTCAAGCGGACGTGGTCTCCCATGACCGGAGGCGTGCTTCTTGCGGTACTTGCCATTTACATGGAGGCATGGCAGCGTCCATGGGGTATCGTCGGCGGTCTTCGAAACTGGGGTGATTGGTTTTTTTATCTGATCGGCGTATTCGGAGATAAGCCTGAACACCCCCTCTTTTTTTCATCGTCTGTCATGGACCTGGGGCTCCTTGCAGGCGCCTGGATATCGGCTGTCATAGCAAGGGAATTCGCCTTCAGGGTTCCTCCTGTCCTTGAGCTCTGGAAGGGGTTTTTCGCCGGGATCCTTATGGGCATAGGTTCGACCCTGGCCTATGGGTGCAATGTCGGCGGGTTCTACAGCGCCCTCCAGAACCTTGCGGCCAACGGTTTTGCCATGATGATCGGCCTTATAGCCGGTGTTATTGTAGGGCTTAAATACCTCTATTGGGAGATGGAGCACTTCACCCCGGGTCCCGCTGGGCCTACCTTTCTCGGCAACATCCCTCCAGCCATCGGGCTGCTCGGCATCATCGGTCTTGTAGTTGCGGCTTATGCCTATTCAAATTCAAGCGTGGAAAATGCCCCTCTCATGTCAGGTTATCTCCTGATAGGGGCGGGCATCGGTTTTGTCTTTCATAGGAGCAGGTTGTGCATGGTTAACGGCTTCCGTGAGCCGTTTATGACAGGTGAGGCGGCCATGGGCAAGGCTGTCGCGGTAAGCGTGATCCTCGGTACCATAGGCATAGCCATATTGAAATATGCAGGTCTGAGGGATACAAGCCTTTTTGTTGTGACTTCCTTCTGGTGGGGTTCCCTTCTGGGTGGTTTTATCTTTGGAGCAGGGATGGTGGTGGCCGGTGGCTGCGGCAGCGGCTCTCTCTGGCGTGTGGCAGAGGGTCAGATAAAACTCTGGGTGGTGGTGGTCGTCTTTGCCCTTACCAACAGCCTCTTGCGCTACTGGTTTGAGAAGAATGACTGGATGTCAAAGCTTGGCAAAGCGATCTATCTTCCGGATATTTTTGGATATGGCGGCTCTATCATCCTCGTGATAATCGCCATGTTGCTTTGGTATTTAGTGATCGATTGGAATGAGGACAGCAACAAGTTGGTCATAGAGATGTAATTTACAGAAATATAAGACTGTTTTGAAAAATACTTAATAAATAAGGGAGGAGTTATGAGCGACATCAAAAAGGCCCCTGACGGGATCACGGCTAATCGCACATTGGATGCAAAGGGACTCAGTTGCCCCATGCCTCTTTTGAGGACAAAGAAGGAGATCGAGAAGATCAAGAGTGGCGAGATCCTTGAGGTCTTGGGGACAGATCCTGGTTCCCGCAATGATATCCCGGGCTGGTGCGCCAGGGCTGGTCATGAATATCTGGGCGAAAAAGAAGACTCAGGCTTTATACGTTTTTACGTGCGTAAAAAATAAGCCGAGGGGCAGAGCGGGTGTTTTTTATTTTATTTTCGGGCTGGGGTGGGTTGTGTGCAGGTTCCCCGGCACGGAAGAGAGTGAAATCTTTGATTAATTAATGTCAATTTTTGGAGGATAATCAAGATGTCTGCCGATCCAAACAAGCTGGGAATATTTGTAACATCTCCACAAAACATGCGCCATATCCTTGGCGTCGCCCAGGCGGCTGTAAGGGCAGGGAAAAAGGTCATGATCTTTTTTACATACAAGTCCGTCCATCTGACCAAGACCCCTGAGTTTGCAACCCTTGCCAATCTCTGCGACGTGGAAGATCTTGCAATCTGCGCCGACAGTTATACCTGTGAAGGATACGACGTCGAGAAGGATGTCCCGCGCGGGCTTACCCCACGCCAGATGCGTACCCAGGCCTATCATGGGGCGGTACTGGAAGAGTGTGGTAAATATCTAGTGCTTTAAAAAAAGGAGAGATGAGACATGGAATCAAAAAAGATATATTTTTTATTGCCGAACCGCATGTATGCCGGAGATGCCATACGCTCCGCACTTGGGCAGGCCGTTGAGAACCACTTTGCCTATCCAGTCCTTATGTATGGAGAGTATCCCAGGTTTTCAGATTATGTAAAGGAGAATATCGACTGGATCAGGGATATGGAGGGCGATGTCTTTACCCTTGGCGGCGAGGCACCGGAAGGTGTCGAGCTTACCCCTATTACGCTTGAGGAGCTCGGTGAGCGTCTTCGGGAGGCGGATGTGATCATACCTTACGGACTGCCGAAGCAAAGCAAGACCCCGCCGCCTGCCTGTGCAGAGTAAGGTAAGTATAAATAAAGGAGTTTATGATTATGAGTGATGTAAAAAAGATACTTCATGTATATAGATCCGAGCCTTCGGATGACGTCAAAAAGCTGGTCGAGATACTAAACCGTGATAGAGAGGCGAAAGAATTCAGGCTTTATATCGGCGAACCAAATTATGACATGCTTGTGCAGATGATATTCGAGGCCGATCAGACCGTAAGCTGGTGGTAGGATTAGGCCAAGAACAAGGCCGTTTCTTGTCTCTTTTTGATTAAGGCCCCCAAGGCCCAGGCTTCGGGGGCTTTTAACTCCCGACTACACTTGCCATCTTGAATATCGGCAGATACATGGCTATTATGATGGAGCCTATCGTGCCGCCCAGAAAGACTATCATAAACGGCTCTATCATGCTCGTCAGTGCGTCAACTGCAGCATCAACCTCTTCGTCATAAAAATCCGCCACCTTGCCCAGCATCTGTTCCAGGGCCCCGGTCGTCTCTCCTACCGATATCATCTGCACCACCATATTGGGGAATATGCCGGCTTCTTGGAGGGGCTGGGCTATCGTGCGTCCTTCGCTTATACTCATCCTCACATTGTAAATGGCGTCTTCTATTAACCTATTCCCAGCCGTTCCCGCTGCGACGTTCAGTGCATCTATAATAGGGACCCCGCTGCTTATAAGCGTCCCAAGCGTACGCGTAAGTTTGGCTACGGCGACCTTTTTTATGAGGGGACCGAATACGGGCATCCTCAACAGGGTCTTGTCGATTAAAAGACGTCCTTTGGATGTGGAATAAAATTTTTTAAAAAGAAATACAAAAAACGCCACCGCTGCTGCGATCACCAGAAAGTATGATTTTACAAAGTTGCTGAGCGCAATGACCATCTGGGTGGGCAAGGGCAGCGCCTGCCCGGATTCGGCAAACATCTTTTCGAATACAGGTATTACAAATATCAGTATGATGGCCAATACAACAACTGATATGCCAAGGACTATTATTGGGTAAGCAAGGGCGCTTTTTACCTTCCTCTTCAGGCGCTGGGACTTTTCCATATAAACGGCGAGCCGGTTCATGACCTCATCGAGTACTCCACCCACCTCTCCAGCGGCCACCATGTTAGTATAAAGGTTGTCGAAGTGCCTTGGATGTCTCTTTAGGGCGTCGGCAAATGTGGATCCGCCCTCTACATCGGTCTTGATCTGGCGGAGCATCGACTTAAAGGTCTTATTTTTCTGTTGTTCCGCCAGCACATCAATCCCCTGGACAAGCGGCAGGCCTGCGTCTATCATTGTTGATAATTGCCTTGTAAAGATTACGATATCCTTGGTTTTGATCTTGGGTTTAAGGAGGTTTATGTCTTTAAAAAGGTCTTTGGGTTTGGTGTGTATCTTCGAAGGTTTGATGCGTTGCCTCCTTAAGGTTATCCGTACCGCCCTCTCATCAACCGCTTCTAATTCCCCCCTCTTCTTTTCGCCTGTTATCGATATCCCTTCCCAGATATATATCGGCATTTCCACCCCCAGAAAACATAAAAAAGTTTAGATCATCAATAAATTTCTTAACCCTGTTTTTTGGAATTTTCCATAAGAAACCCTTTAAATTTATTCTCAACTGATGAGGGGTAAAAATATAAGCCCCAAAGGCCCTTAACATATTTCCTGCCTTATTAAAATTCGGCATTTTCCCCCTTAGACTTTATTTACGCGCCCAGCTTTATAGGAAGTCTCTGTATAAGCCTTGTTCCCTACGATGTCATGATCAAATCAGATTTTGAGGGCGCCTATCCCAAACCCTTCGCCTTTGAGGACGAAAGATCAAGGTATTCCTCGACAGTAGGCTATCAAGCCCGTTGTTTATTTTTGTCTATGCAAGCAATCTTTAGTTAGATCGATTGCGGCGAATTTGTTCGTTATTTGTGAAAAAATTTCTTTGCACGTATAAAAAAGCAGATACCTTCCATAAGCGTTGATAATCGTTCATTTTAGAAATTGACAGGCATTTTCACTTATAATATTTATTGAATACTAATTCATTTTTAATATTATTAAAACTGAATAGATATTTAATTGTTAGATCATTGATAATATCTAGCTGTATTATTGGGGCAATTTTAATTTGGATGCTATAAATTTGCTGCTGTTTATTTTTCTTGTAAGGAGAAGGGGGTCAGGGATATGGAGAGGGAAAAGACACGATATGGAAGGTGAATAGCCACTTGGGCCAGGGGCCCTATTCTTGTCTTGTTTCTTGCATTTTCGTTTTTGGTCCAGCCTGCCTGGGCAATGGATACGTCTATCGGCGAAATAGACATCCGCAGTACCACCAGGTATCAACTCCAATGGTCAGATCCTCCTAACGGCAAGCTTGTTTCAAGCAATTCAAGCGATCAAGACATCTCTGAGATACTCGGCGTTGACTGGAATTCGTCCAAAATCAATGGACTTTCCTTTTCCTTTCTGGGGAAATATGCAAAAGACCTCGATGGTACGCCGTCTGGCTCCATATTCCAGGATTACCTGGATGCAAGCGGAGGTCAAAGGCAGAGGTTTGATGCATACTATGCCTTTGCCGAAAAGAAAGATGTCATACCGGGTGTTGATCTTAGGCTAGGGCGCCAATATGCCTATGGAGCGGAAACAGTCCATTTTGATGGCTTATGGGTCAGGGCGGACAGGTCCCTGGATGAGCGTTTCAGCATAGAGGCCTTCGGCGGCCAGATAGTCCAGATGTATTCTAACCTTACCCAGGACGGTGTGGGCGGCGTCAATCTGGGCTTTTATCCATCGAAAGAACTTGCCTTGTATCTTAACAGCGTGTTTTATCGCGAAAATTCTTACGAGGCGTCAGCTTATTGGCGTCCGGTCGAATACATTAAGGCCAATGTCAGATGGGCGTTGATCGACGACAAGAGTCGTGAGGCATCCGTTGACGTGGTGGGTGATGTCGAGTCTACAGGTACTACCATAGGTTTCAATGTATATCATAGGTTCAGGGTAACCCTGCCTGACGATTTCATCTACGATTATACATATTCAATGAGCGACAGTCTGAACAATATAAGGCGTCTCTATCTCTCCAGGGAGGAGGCGTATACCCAGTATACATTGTCGGTCAGCCAACCGATCCCTACACAGAAAGGTCTTGCTGTCTTCGTGCGCGGTACGAAGAGGGATCTAGCCCATGATAATCAGGAAGACCTGTATAATACCAGCTTTTATAGCCTTACATGCGGTCTTTCGCTTGATGAATGGCTCGAGTTGCATGGTTTTCATATGTCGGTCGGTGTGACTTCATGGTGGGAGAAGAGGGATTATCTTTATGAAGGTAAATCCAGATCGGTCTTCCTGGATTTTCATCAGGAACTCCCCTACAGGTTCGAGGTCGGTGGCGGTTTTTATTACAAGGATGAAGATGTCAATTCCCTCATCGAGGGTGAGGCCGCTGCACACTATTATGGTTCTCTGAGATATGGTTTTGCCAAGGACAAGTGGGCCGAGCTTAAGTATGAATATGAGCACGATGACTATTACAGGGAATTCGGTGTAGGAGATATAAATTCCATAACCGCTACGGTTTCCGCCCGTTTCTAGTTTTGGAAAGGCAGGCGTATTGGAGATCAGCGGATAAAAAGGGATAGGGGAATAAGATATGAATGAGTCGAGATCGCTCAAGTTTTTACTCATAATTTTGGCGTTGATTGGTCTGCTATTGCTATTGCCAGGCTGTAAAAAAGAAGAGACCAATCTCAAATTTAACCACAAGCTGCACGTAATTGACAACCAGATGGCGTGTGCAACCTGCCATGCGTCAGGCGAAAAGGGAAAGCTGCAGAACCCAGGCATGGACAAGTGTTCCGAATGCCATGAAATAGATACTGACCATCCGTCTGAAAAGTGCCTTTTGTGCCATTCCGTAAAGAGCGCGGCCCACGATTACGAGGTGTCTGAGTCTGTACCGGAGAAACCGAAGAGCTATAAAGACCTCAAATTCAGCCATGAATATCATGAAGGTGTTGAATGTAATACGTGCCACAAGGGGATAGATAAACAGGATTCTCTCTCGCAAATAGAGTGGCCTGATATGTTTGTTTGCAAGAGGTGCCACAACGGGAAAGAGGCCCCGATCACCTGTGAGGTCTGCCATGAGAAGATCAGAAAGGATATAGCACCAGAGAGCCATCATGGCGACTGGACCATGCACCACGGCCTCGAGAGCCGTTTCGACAGGTCATGCCAGTTCTGTCATGAAAATCAGGAGCGCTTCTGTCAGGATTGCCACAGGACACAGAAGCCGAAGGATCATATATTCAATTGGAAGACGACGCAGCACGGCGAGGAGGCGACACATGACCGTCGTCTGTGCACGACTTGTCATACAGCAAGTTACTGTTCTGATTGTCACAGGTCAGAGCAGCCCATCTCGCACAGGCGTGCTGACTGGATGGCGCTCAGCCGAGAAAACGGCCATGCCGAGGAGGCGCGCCGCAATTTCAGGAGCTGCAATGTGTGTCACGAAACAAGCGAGTGCATGAAGTGTCATCAGTCGATCATCTTGAGGAGATAGCGCCGAGAGATCGGAGATATCTTGATATATCTTTTAGATTACTATCCAAAGGGAGGCTTTGAGGGATGTCTAACAAAATTACAAGGATTTCAAGATCAATCTTGTGGGTGATAGCAGCAGGTCTCATTATCCCGGCCCTGGCGTTCGCTCACCCGGCGGTCCGACTCCTGGACGCCAACGGGATGCCTATAAAAGATCAGTTGAATCAGTCGGATACGGTGGTTGCCGCAAATGGTTCAGTTTATATGAGGGGTCCTGCCTACAGCCCGAAGCAGACATGTGGCAAGTGCCATGACTATCAGGCGATTACAAGGGCCTATCACTTCCGTGAAGGCGCTGGCGCTTACGGTCAGGACCTGAGCGACCACTGGAGCGTGAAAAACAAAGATAACCCCCTTTACCGCTATCTAGCCAATGCCTATGGGCATCTGATAAGCCCTGGGCAATTCGGCGCGTGGTGACCGCCGTCTTACCGCCAGTTGGCGGCTAAGTCGGAGCGTGGTGGATTAAAAAGCCCATTTACCTCAGAGGGCAAGAGATACTTTTTTGATGTCGGGACCGCTGATGAGATGGGGGTCTGTTACTCATGCCATCCAGGCGGTGGGCCTGCAGAGGGCATCGTTCAGGCAAACGGAACGGTTATTCCCTATACGGATCCGACTCTCAAGCCTGTTCATACCTATGATAGGGATTTCTACGATTACAGCCCGCATGCCACTACAGAGGCATTGAATAGCCAGGCGTCAATCAGCGATACCATAGCTGCAATTGGTGCGCCCAAGGCGCACGACTGGCATCAGTCAGGCGTCATGGAGGCGGACTGCCTCCTATGTCATATCGATCCTCAGAGTCCATATGCACTGAAGGCTGCGGATGGGCTAAAGGCCCAGCCGTTCAGGCCTAGGCTTATGATCTTTGCATCCAGACAAAACGGTCAGGTGCAGAGCATCTCGCTCGGCATGCCGTTAAATTATGGGCTTTTTAATGAATCGGCCTTTTCCTATACCAACGATCCCCAGAGGATGTCCAGGCCGACGAAGATGTTGGCCCTTGACATGTTGCCGCCAGATGTCGTTGGGCAAATGATGAAGATGTGGACAGACGGGCTCAAACAAATAGAAAAAAGCGGGATAAGCCTTCCTTACGCCCTTTACGGCCCGAATGTCAACAAGATATGGACATCAACCGGTATAAAAGGCGCCTATTGTCCAAACCCGGCAGGGCCTGCGGATGAGGCTGCCAGGCTTGCAAACGCCGCTGGCGCCATAAACCAGCTCTTTTCTCAACTCCTTGGATTCATGCAGTCCAAAGGTCTTATCTCGTCAAGTGCCACCATGAACGACATGATGGCCCTATTTTTTAACGATTTTATATATGGTTACAAGATAAAGGACCAGATGGGCAACCTCCTTCCCATACCTGTTCCTTTAAGGGCGTATGAGCCAGGGAAATTCTATACCGACTGGGATGACTGTAATGCCTCTGTAAGGGATTATGTGAGGGCCCCGCTTATCGAAGGTGAAGGCATTCCTTACTCAGGCAAGGTCGGCATGGGCTGGGGGGCGGCCATGTATGCCGTGCAGAGGGCTATGCAGGGGGATAGCCGCTATATCACCCCTGCCGGGACCCCGGATGTGGCTGCAGTTATGGCCGATGTGCAAAAGGGTGTTATAAGTCAAAGTGCGATCCAGCCGGCCCTTCATGAGTATTTGCCCAACTTTTTCTATATGATGCCTACAGCGGGTTTAATGGGGTTTGATCTCAATCAGGACGGCGTGCCCCTTACTTATGTGCGTATTGACAAGAGCGGCGGGAGCTGGCAGGCGAAGGCGTATTGGAACACAGCAGACCTTGGGGATGGATATCTCCGCATAGACATGTTTGGAGGTCCTAAAGATATAGGCTCATACAAGTGGGTCAATATATGCGGCCAGTGCCATGTGATGACCAAAGATCACGGTAACAGCGAATGGAATTACGCCCGTACCTACAACCTCGGGATGCCTGCCGACTGGGTCAAAAATGGCCAGTATGTCAATTTCACCAACGATATAGAGGCGTCCGGTTATGATGTTCATATGTCATCAAAGAAGATGGGTTGCGGATCGTGTCATCTTAGGGCGGTCGGTACGGTAGAGGATAAGCATAATTTCTTGAAGGGTACCGATACCGCTCACATGGTCAGCAACGAGCTTGACAATAATCCGAAACCGAAGACATGCGAGTATTGTCACCTTTCGGGCGGTGATCCGCAGGCGCCTAATCCTACCGCCGCCCATGAGGAGAAATTCGGCGAAAATACAGGCCGTCACATGGCTGAGATCGCCTGCGAGACATGCCATGTGCCGTATAGAAGGACGTGGCGTTTCAGGACATTTGACGACACCATGGGATATTTCAGCAATTTTGACAACCGCATGGGTTACAATATACTCCCCGGCGGTGACGGCAAGATGGCTGCCTATCCGCCCGAATATGCCCTGTCCCCTGTCTATGGGACGTCTCCAGGGTACGGCATACCGCACTTCAATATGCTATCACAACATATAGACGCAAATGGTGGTGGCGTGGTGCCCATGGACTATGTCTCACAGATGGTGGACTACTTCAACATGAGCGGCTCAGCCGATCCAGGTCAAATTGTGAACGGCATGCCTACGAATCCTGGCTTTGATTTCTGGCGTTATTTCTATGAGGCAAGCCTGAATCAGTACAAGGCCATGGGTGTCCCGTTGAACTATGACCCGGCCCACGACAATGAGGTATTTCCGCCTCTATACTATGCAAACTCAAGAAACGGTTATCCGCAGATAGTGATTGGCAATCCGATTACTATCATGACATGGGTTGACGCCAACCCGCAGCCGGATCACGATATGAGTGATCTGCCATACGGCGGGGCCAAGGTGCTCTATCTAAGGGAGATAAATGCAGCTATACAGGCTTATATCCCGCCGCTCCAGGTCGGGGCTGTTGATCCAAGGACGCTTGCAGGCATCCCGCCGAATGATCCCAACTGGGCAAGGAACCCAAATGTGGGCAAGATCATTCTAAAAGACAGCGGCTATGTCATATTCGACCATACCGGAGACATGTATCCCGATCTGTGGTGGGACGAGGATGTGCGCGCCATGCAGCAGGCACTAGTGAAGGTCCTGAAGGCAGAGGGCGAAACAGATCCCAAGCCGATCATCTTTGTGGCCGCCCATTATTTCTCCGATTCGCACGGGGTTCAGACAAAGGAGAAGGCATTGGGCGCAAGATCCTGCTTCGACTGTCATGGGGATTATACAAAAGATCCAGGTGCGCACAGGATTACCGACAGGATTATCACTTATGTGCCGTGGGCCCCACCTTGGTTCAGGGATGATAATCGTGTCATGAAGTATGACCCGGCAAAGGGCATGGTCCCGGCCAACCCGAATGGCCTCTTCATAGTTGACGGCGAGGTGGCCTACATTCAGCCGCAGCAAGCCGACAACTTGAGCGTACTCGGCGCCAAGGCCCAAGACGTCTTGGCCCTTAGTAAACATCATGCAGAGGAGCTCTTCTATATAACGAGCGAAGGCAGCGTTCGCGGTTATGATATAACCGAGATCAACGATCCATCGAAATTTACCCCGGATGAGCTGGCCGCAGAATACGCCAAACAGGTGGTAAATGGCCCTTGGTCGGACAAGCTCTATTTCTATATACCCGAAGATCTGAAGCCCGAGCTTTCAGAGTGCGGTTTTCAGCCGCAGGCCGAGTCTGTCTACCTCGACGGCATCGGCCTTGCCGATGCCTATGTGCTGAGGTTGGGGCTTAATACCGCGGAGAAAAAGGCCATGATCGTTAAACTGCCTTTCACTGGGGCACAGCCGGAGATCTGGACCAAGGTTGCAGGCGATACCGTATTCAGGAAAGACGCAAGCGCAGCTATTGTAGGGTATTCGAGTGCCTATGTAGTAGCGAAGGTCAATCATCCTGGCGAATTTGTCTGTGTTGAACATGGCCTTGTCTCAGGCACTAACTCCGATCTCTGGAAACCATTCATAAAGAAATAGCAGCTACTGAATGGAGAGAGGGTGATTGTCTAAAGACAGGGCGGTTTCAATCGCCCTGTCTTTAGTGTGCGCACCCTGCTGCAGTCTTGACACAGGGGTCGTTGGCTGGGTCTGGGGAGGCCGCATTGTGGTTGGTTTTATTTGGGGCCTTTGATTGCGTGCGTCATCTTATTTTTCGCAGCTGCATCATGCAGTTTTATCTATAAGGGATCCAGATGATTCGGATCCTTTTCTGCCCTTCTCTGTAAGTTTTTTTTCTATCTCTTGTTGTGTGAATACCATTACCACTTTATCTGATGCCCTGTCGCTTATCTCCAATACAAGCTCCCCATTTTCTCTATTTATGCGCCATCGCGTCTTGTATTTCCTTGTGGATTTTAGGCCGTCAGGTAAGATGTTGGCGATAAGCCCAAACCCTGCTTCATGCATGAAATCCTTGAAACCATTGTCTGGCCTTTTGTCCATAGGCGTCTGAAATGTCCCTCTTGCGCTTTCTTGGACAGGCTTGATGTCTCTAGGTTCTTTCTTTTCAGACCTTATTTGTATCAGAATGGCGGGATTTGCATTGGTTGGATCGATGCCTTTGTTATCCATGGCGACCTCTTACAAGGGTTTTTTATTATTATCGCCACAATCTGGATAGATGTTTAAAAAGTGGTTTTAGTGCCTTAAGATTTCAAGAATAGATATCTAAGCGATATTAAAGAGTTATGATGTCAGTTTATAATCTTGAAGATACGGTCAAGCCTGGGCCTAAAGTCATCGGAATCCCAAGACCAGTAGATGATCAAGGCCTTTCCCCTTACATCTTTTAAAGGGACAAAACCCCAAAACCTGCTGTCGTAGCTCTGATCCCTATTGTCTCCCATGACAAAAAGACTATCCTTCGGGACGATTATAGGCCCCATATTGTCCCTCGGGCTGACAGAAGCCGGGAGTATCCTTGGGTCTGTATGTTGCACCCCAGGTGGGTCGGGATATAACCGGCCGTTTACATAGACCTTTTTATTTATTATCTCTACAGTATCGCCTCCTATGCCGATCACCCGTTTTATAAAGTCCTTTGACGGATCAAGCGGATATATGAATACGATTACATCGCCCCGCTTCGGTTTTTCTCCTTTTATCCAGAGCGTTTGAGTAAAAGGGTTTCTGACACCATAGATAAATTTGTTGACCAGCAAATGATCGCCGACCAAGAGGGTCTGCATCATGGACCCGGATGGTATCTTGAAGGCCTGGATGACGAATGTCCTGATTGTCAGCGCAAGGATAAGGGCGATCAATATCGCCTGGATATATTCCCATACAGCCTTGCCCCAGTGTTCGCCCGACTGTTTTGTATCGATTGAATATCTTGTTGATTTCATGAATTTTTCATATTAACTTAATATTTGATGAATGCAAGCCGTCATGATTGATTGCTATCGGTCTCGCCATACCCTAGGTTGTAAGCAGGTGGTGAGTCGTTGCCGAAAACGGAATAATGTTTTGTTTTTAAGGAGGATCCCTGATGTTTAAAAAAATTATATTTGTTCTGTTTCTTGCATCCTTTTGTTTGACTGCAGCTGGTTGTAATACCATACATGGGCTGGGCAAGGATATAGAAAAAGGGGGCGAGGCTATTCAAAAATCTACGAGATAGCTCGTGCATATCTTTATCTTTCAAGACCTTGCAAAAAGATCTTGCCTTTTTCGCAGACAGGCGGGGCATGCAGCGGGGTCCAATTTCGCATTACAGGGTCGCTGAAGTCTTTGTGGCAATTAAAGCACAGGCCTACATATAGTATTCTTGTAATCTCGTTTCTGTTAAAGGGTCGCAGATTCGGTCTTGATGTATGAACCAACGGCCTTCCGGCAAGGCCCACGAAGGCATCTAGGGGGTGACTGATACCGCCTGATGGTGCGGATGACAAGGCAGGGCGGAAGCCCCATGTGCCATTTCGGCGGATGAAAAGATTTCCCTCGCCGAGCCCTAGTGCCCTTGGGTCTTGGTGGCATTCCTTGCAGGTCCTTGCCTTTTTCTGTGTAGTATGCGGGTCCATCCACGAAATGGTGAGTCTTGTGAAGTCCTTTTTCCATTTCCCCCTTTCGTCCAGAAAGGATGCGAAATCTTGTCATCCAGGCACCAGGATCACCACCTTGTCCTGGTCTGTACCATCCTTCTTTTCTTCCATTATGCCAAGAGACGGTGCGTCAAGGCGCATGAAGCCCTTGAACTCCTGCCATAGACCAGGGGTATTTTTATTTACTACTTTGTCAAGCTGTGGTTTTGCCTTCTCATTTCTCACATGGCATCCAAAGCACTGAGGCACCCATGTGCTGTGGCAGGCCTGACATGAAAGGCGCCGGTGAACCGGGTGGTTGCACGCCGTCTGGTCAGGATTTTTTAAAGGATGGAGCTTTTTGTCATTTTTGCCTAACAGGAAAAAACGGCCATCTTTGGACTCGATGTTCAGTCTGGGATGCAGGGGGATCTTGTCACCCTTTGGGTATAGTTTTTCATCATCGGATTTATTGATTTTGTACATATATTCCAGGGCCTTTTCGTCCCCGTGACACAGAGAGCAATTTATCTCAAGCTGGTACTCCATGTGCGGCCTCTGCACACCGTCTCCCATGGTCTCTCTCTGTGTGTGGCAGTCGATGCAGATAAGACCTGCCTTGTGATGGACGTCTTCAGGGAGATCTTGATAAAAACGGCCGTCTTCCAGGACTTTGTTGTTTGGATGTCCTGCCTCAAGAGGGGCGCCGTAGCCGTCGGTTTCATAAATGCCCTGATATGAAAGCCCGATCCGCCCGCTGCGGTTGTGGCAACGCACACAGTTTTCCATGGGGATGGACCTGGTTATATATGGGTGTTCCTGTCCCTTTTTTATATCTTTCGGCCCGGGCACAAGGTGACAGGCCGTGCACCCTCCACCTTTGTGTTTCAGAAAATAGGGCAGGGTTCTTCTTTCAACCCAGAGATGGCAGCTCCCGCACAGCTTTCTGAAGTAATCGGTCGCAGGTGAGTCGAACCCGGTTTTTTTGAGATATTCTACGGTTATCGCCTCGTTGTGGTTTTTGGTCTCGCCCCAATAGTACCTAAGTGTGCTTATGATCCCGCGGTTTGTGGCCATCAATGAATTCTTGACCCAGGCGGCCTCCCGCGGGTGGCAGCCCTCTTGTCCGCAGGTCTCTCCGACGTATTTCAACTCGCCGGGGTTTAGGACCATGCCCCTATGGGCATCGAATACGTCGCCTGAAAGTGGATTACCCATATGGCATACGGAACAACCAAGAACCTCCCGACCATGCGCCTTATCAGGTGTTTCCTTGTGGCAGCTGAGGCACATTTCCACCCTGCCGCCTGAAGTGCGGCTGACGGTCACCGCCTTCCTTGGGATATCTTTTCCACCCATTTTCTTTTCTGGGCGTGCAAGTGCTGCAAGGCCGAGGATGATCAAGACCACGGAAAGGGTGGTAATGCACACAAAGAATGTCTTTTGAGACAGGTTGCGGCACATGTCATTAAATAAAAAAAATAAAAAAGGCCGGGTAGACCCGGCCTCAGAGGAATTTTGAAAGATTAAGCAGCGAATGCCTTCTCAAGGGGCGGAACCATCTGTTTTTTACGGCTCATGACCCCCGGAAGCCACACAGAATTGCCTTCAAGCTTCTTGCCGAATGCCTTTTCGACTATTGAAGGGTCGTCGGTCACGGCCAAGAGCTCTGTCCCTTCTTTTTCCATGGTGTCGGTAAGCATCAAAAATACACTGTGACGATTGCCGTCCACCTTCATCTTCTTGAGGTTGTCCATGATGGCACATTTGAGGTCATTGCTGACCTGGCTCAAAGAGACCAGTTCGAGTTGACCTATACCCACGGTCTTGCCGCTCATATTGAAGTCTTTGTAGTCTCTGTGGATTAGATCCATTGGGGGTACGCCTTCCACTGAACTCTTGGCCTTGGCGAGCTCTAGACCTAATGCCTTGATGTCGGATATACCGGCGATCTTGGCAAGGGCCTCTGCGGCGGCCTTGTCGGCATCGGTGCAGGTTGGGGACTTGAAGAGCACCGTATCGCTAAGGATGGCCGATAGCATGAGCCCAGCCACCTTCGGATCAATCGGCTTTTTGTAAAGATCGCTGTATAGACGATAGAGTACGGTACCAGTGCAGCCTACTGGCATGGCACAGAAAAAGATCGGGCTTGCTGTGGTGATGTCGCCGATCTTGTGGTGATCCACTACTGCCATAAGTTCCCCCTTGTCCCAGTTGTCGGGCGCCTGTTTGATGTCGCTATGGTCCACCAACATGTACTGTTTGCCCGCTACGTCGGTCATAAGTTCTGGCATGGGCACGCCGAATTTTTTAAAGGCGAGTTCGGTCTCTGGATTGGGGTCGCCCTGGCGGCATGGAACCGCGTCTACGCCAAGCATCTTTTGCAACGCTGCAAATGCGACAGCTGAAGTTACGGAATCTGTATCCGGGCTCTTGTGTCCTAAAACATAAACTGGCATTTTAAAACCTCCTTGATTTTTTATTTCTTCACCGCCTCTTTGAATATCCAGAGCGGAGTTTATTAAAAGGATAAAAACATATTTCATTCTTTCTGTATCACAACCATCCATCTTTGCCAAGCCTTTTGTCGTTATGATTTATGTCAAAATGAATTTCGCCTCAATAAAACAAACCGATTTACTACGTCTTTTTAGGTTGTTTGACATGACAAATCCGCGGTAGGCTGATATACTAATAAAAATTTTGTCCGATATCCGTTCATGGCCTGGCGGGTCCCACATCCCTGTTTGCGGCGATGGGCGTCCTGTCCGCAAGCCTGTCTGCCGACTGACAGACCAGACTTGATCGGATCAGTGGTGCAAGGAGATTTAAAAATCAAGTTTCTTTTGTGCGTTATAGAATCAGGAGGTGGCTCTTTATGAAATTTTTTATCGACACCGCAAACCTTGATGAGATAAGAGACGCGGTCGCGCTTGGCATGGCCGACGGAGTCACCACCAATCCGTCGCTTATAGCCAAAGAGGGGTGTCCATTTGAAGAGAGGATAAGGGAGATATGCAGTTTGGTGAACGGGCCTGTCAGTGCAGAGGTCGTCAGCACTGAGGCGGGGGGTATGATAAAGGAGGCCCAAAGATTGGCTGTGATATCCCCCAATATCGTTGTCAAGATCCCAATGACCACGGAAGGGCTCAAGGCAACACGGGAGCTTGCTGGTCAGGGCGTCAAGACAAACATGACATTGGTCTTTTCCCCGCTCCAGGCACTCCTTGCCGCCAAGGCCGGCGCCGCATATGTAAGCCCGTTTGTCGGGAGGCTCGACGATATTGCGCAGACGGGTATGGAGCTGGTGGCGGACATCATACGGATATTCGACAACTATTGTTTTGATGCCGAGATTATCGTAGCCAGCGTAAGAAATCCCGTTCATGTCCTTGAGGCGGCGAGGCTTGGGGCCGATATCGCAACGATACCGTATAAGGTGATAGCGCAGCTTGTTTGTCACCCGCTGACAGACGCCGGCCTCAAGAAATTTTTATCCGATTGGGAAAAGGTTCCGAAAAATTAAATAACAAACAAGAGGAGGATGTTCGCCTTGATGAGGTCTTGGCTAAGGATAGGTTGTCTTTCGATGATCCCTTTTCTGAGTGGTGTTTTTGCGGTTCTTTGCAGTGTTGGTGTCGGCCATGCGGACGGGCTGTATTGCTTTAGAGACGAGCGCGGGGTGATGCATTTTACGAATGTGCCTACGGACAGCAGGTATAAACTTATCGCCAGATACAAAAACATTACAGTGAGGGGCGCAATGGTCAGCTCGGTATCTAGGTCGAGGATTAGTCTGGCTTCATTGAATGGGGTTATTTCCAGCGCAGCCAGGAGTCACAATCTTGATCCAGCCCTTATAAAGGCCGTGATAAAGGCTGAGTCGGGTGGCCTTGCCGATGCGCGCTCCCAGAAAGGGGCTATAGGTCTCATGCAACTCATGCCTGATACCGCGGCAGAGCTGTATGTAGCAAATCCTTTTGACCCTGAGTTGAACATATGGGGGGGCGCCAAGTATTTGAGACAGATGATCGATAGATTTGGCGGCAATATCAGATTGGCTTTAGCTGCATATAATGCAGGCCCGGCCAGTGTAGAAAGGTTCGGGGGCGTCCCGCCGTTCCGCGAGACAAGGGAGTATGTGGACAAGGTCTTGGCGTTGTGGCGAGGCATGCAATAGGGATTGAGCGGTTGTTTATTGGTTATTTAGAATCAAAAATAAAACGTCTAGATTTTATGTTGATGAGGAGACCGACGCCTATCATGGTTGTTATCACAGATGAACCCCCATAGCTTATCATGGGGAGGGGTATGCCAACCACAGGCATGAGCCCGGTCACCATGCATATATTGATTACGGCCTGCCAGAACAGCATGGCCGTAATGCCGAAGGCCAGGAAAGATCCGAAGCGTTCCTTTGATTGAGAGGCTATCTGGAGCCCCCTTGCGATAATCAGGAAATACACCGAGAGCAGTATAAACGCACCGATGAATCCCCATTCCTCGGCCCATATGGAAAATGCGAAGTCTGTATGGACTTCAGGCAGAAAGTCGAGATGGGCCTGCGTCCCGGCCATATAACCCTTGCCGAACAGCTGGCCTGAGCCAATAGCGATCTTGGATTGGATGATGTGATAACCCGATCCCAGGGGATCGGACTCGGGATTCAGAAATATCTTTATTCGTTCCCTTTGATAGGGTTTCATCAATTTCCACGCGAGCGGTGCAGCAGCAATGCACGCTGTCGCAATGGTCAATATGGACGTCCAGCGTAGTCCGGCTACAAGTATTATGGATGCCATTATAAGCAGCACTAACAAGGCGGTGCCGAGGTCGGGCTGGCGGAAGATCAGAAAAAACGGCACTGCCATCAGTAAGGTGGGTCTTATGAGGTCTTTTATGCCATAACTGGGTTTTTCGTTGTGATAGAAATAGCTGCTGACCACAATAACCGTGCTCAGCTTGGCAAACTCTGATGGTTGTAGATTGAAGAACCCAAGTGGGATCCATCTCTGTGAGCCGCTTACACTTTTCCCAACAAAGATGACCAAAAGCAGCAACACAACCGTCAATATATATATATGTACGGCGTGTGATGCAAGCACCCTGTAATCGAATATGATGCACAGGAGCATAAACACGGTGCCGGCTGCATACCATTGGGCCTGTTTCCATTGATAATAGGAGTCCGCGGTACTTGCACTGTTTAGGTTGATAACCCCGATGATCATGATGATGGCCATATATCCAAGGAGCCACCAGTCAAGATGCAGAAACACTTTGCGATCAAACATGTTTGACCTCTATTATCCTTGATGGGCTGGAGCAGGATCGAGCCCGGCTGTTCGTTCGGGGCTATCTTGCGGCCTTGGACCCTGCATCTGAAGCCAGCGTTCGATTATTGCACGGGCTACTGGGGCGGCGGCCGACCCGCCGTGACCGCCGTGTTCTATGAGGACGGCTATGGCTAGCTTAGGTGCTTCGGCAGGGGCATAGGCTACAAACCAGGCGTGATCCCTGTATTTCCAATTCATCTTTTCGTCCTCCTTGCGTTTGGCTTGTCTGATCACCTGCGCTGTACCCGTTTTCCCTGCGATCGTTATGCCTTTTATCCTACATACCTTTGCAGTCCCCCTGTCGTCCTCCACCACACCTATGAGTCCGTTTTGGATAAGCCGAAGGTTTGATTCAGAAACAGGGATGATACCCTGTTGATCCTTTTTAAAGCGGGCTTCGATAGTTCCGTCCGGCCCCGTTATCTTTTCTATATAGTTCGGCCTGTAAAGGATGCCGCCGTTCGCCACCGCAGCAATCAGGCGGGCCATCTGAATAGGGGTCACAGTGTTGTAGCCCTGGCCTATGGAGATGCTCAGGGTCTCGCCCTCATACCATTTGCTCTTGAACCTCTTTTTTTTCCATTCGGACGAGGCGATCGTGCCCGCGGCCTCATTGGGGAGATCGATCCCCGTCTTTTCGCCCAATCCGAATAGTTTGGCATATTTTGCTATCTTATCGATACCCAATTTCAGACCGACATTATAAAAGTACACATCGCACGATTCGGCAAGCGCCCTATAAAGGTTTGTGGAACCGTGCCCCTCTTTTTTCCAGCATCTGTAATCCCTGTTGCCGAACTTAAAGAATCCGGGACAAAAAAAGGTTGTGTTTTCATTTATAACATTTTCTTTCAGGGCGGCGGCCGCCATGACTATCTTGAAGGTCGATCCCGGTGCGTAAGTCCCCTGGATGGCCTTGTTGAAGAGCGGCCTATAGAGAGGGTCGTTCAGCGCCTTCCACTCCTCGGTCGTCAGGCCTTTTGCGAATATCCCTGGGTCAAAGCCCGGGCTGCTCACCATGGCGAGGATCTCCCCTGAGTTCGGATCGAGAACTACTGCAGCGCCTATTTTGTCTTTCATCGCCTCTTCAGCAGCCATCTGGAGGTCGAGATCGATGGTGAGATAGATATCATCCCCTGCTTCAGGCGGCGTCTCCTCCAATTCTTTTACAAGGCCGCCCTTTACATCTACTTCGACGATGCGTTTGCCGGGTACTCCAGCCAGTTCGCTGTTGTATCTACCCTCAACTCCGCTTTTGCCGACCATATCTCCTGGTCTGGCACCTGGATAGAGGTTGTTTTTTATATCGTCTTCGCTGATTTCTCCGAGATAGCCTATGAGATGAGGCGCTACCGGGCCATATGGATACTCCCTGCCAGGCGCTACATCTATAACAACCCCGGGCAGATATATGAGCCGTGCGCTTATCTTGGACAGGGTCTCCCAATCTATGTCCCTTTTTATTGCTATCGGCATATAAAGGGGCTGTTTTGACCCTTGATAAAGACTTGCCCGTATATCGGCTTCGTCTTCACCGAGGAGCCCGGCGAGCCTTGTAATCAGTCCTTCCATGTCCCTTACGTCTTCGCGCACGATGCAAACGTTGAAATAAGGTTTTACGCCCGTCAAGATACGACCGTTTCTGTCGAACACCCTGCCCCTCGGCGCCTGGATGCGCAGTACCCTCAGGCGGTTGCTTTCAGATTTTGCCCGCAGCTCATCGCCTTTATATATCTGTAGGTACCAAAGGCGCGAGATCAGAATCATAAAGACTAATAGAAGCAATAAGGTGCACCTTTTGTACCTGCCCTCGAAGGCATTCATGTCTTTGTCGAATTGCTTGATGTCGAAGATGGTACGAGGAGGTAATCTCATTGTTGTTGGTCTTTCGTTTTCCTCGTCGGGGCAAGGTGATTAAGCGCGGATATCTTCTCAAAAAGAAAGAAGTATGCAGGGCTTAAGACGCCGTTTAATATGGACTGCAGGATCCCCCAGGGCCAAAAGAGGCCTGCATTGCCGCTGCCCGTCAATAACACGGTCAGGCATATGGCGCTTATGAATGCCACAAGCACCCCCCGTTCCCAGAGATGCGGAGCGATTATATGTTTCAAGATATAGCGAATTATTATATACCCTATGGTGAAAGAGATCAAATAGAGGCCTTTTGACATTATTGTAAAGGCTTCGGCTGTAAGGCCGAGACCAAACATTGCGATAAGGCCTCTTGATGGTGGGATTTCGATCCCGCACCAGACCACAAGGGCAAAGAGCCCGTCAGGGCGTATTATGCCTGTAAATAAGGAAGGCCAGACAACAGTTTCCGTCAGGATAAGGATATAACCGGTCGCCAGTGTCAAAAATATGTTCAATGAAGACCCTCCACCAGCGGCTTCCCTCTGATCTGCACCAGCACATCTTCGGCCTTCTTTAGCCCGGCTGCCGGTTTGACGGTCACGGTTTGAAAGAGATCGGAGCCAGATGCCTTATCA
>NZ_JBMFRG010000021.1:0-31347 GCF_049968175.1 Dissulfurimicrobium sp. | reverse complement strand
TACACAGGATATGGCCTTGGCCCCATTTCCACCAAAAGGCTGCGGTTCAGGTTTTATTATTGATTACCAGGGCCATATCGTCACAGACGCCCAGATTATAAGCGATATGCATTCCATAGAAGTAACCTTCAGCGACGGCAGGAAATGGCCTGCGCGTCTTATGGCAATCGATCCGGATACCCAGATAGCGGTACTGCAGGTCCTGGCGCCGCCGAAAGAGCTTGAGGAGTTCCCGCCGCTTTCTTTCAGTATAACAAACAATCTCAGTCCAGGCATGCCTGTAATGGCATTCGGTAATCCATTCGGTCTTGGTTATACAGTATCATGCGGTGTGCTCCATGGCCCCATACGCAGCATATCCACACCTGACGGCCGCGTAATCGATCTTATCATACAGACTGACATACCGATAAATTCTGACGATATCGGCGGACCGCTTGTGGACTTATCGGGTAGGGTTTTAGGTATGAACACGCTTATTTTCACCCCCCAGGGGCAATCCCAAGGCGTCGGGTTTGCAATATCTTCGGAGATTATTCAAAATATTGTATCGCAGATCATCTCAAAAGGGCGTATATCAAGGCCGTGGCTTGGCGTAAGGCTGAGTGCGGTGACGCCTGCATTGTCTAGGGTGCTTGGTTTACCTGTAGAAAAGGGGGCGATGGTGACGGATGTTGTCAAGGATGGTCCGGCTGCAAGGGCCGGCATGGAGGGGAGCAAGAAGGAGTTGAGATTGGGCAACCATGTCTATCCGGTAGGTGGTGATATAATAGTCGCCATAGACGGCAAACCCGTGGACTCTGATACGGCTGTAATCCGTTTTTTACAGACCAAGGAGCCAGGCAGTACTGTTCAGGTGTCTTTTTACAGGGATAAAGAACTCAAGACAATAAAATTTCGCCTTGGGCAAAGACCAGGGGACAATGGCAAGAGCAAAATTAATACCACTGCCAGATAGGCCCCTCAGAAGGCATGCTGGCGGTCGATGAGCCTGGCGGCTTTTCAGGTGTTTCGGGCGCTGAAGATGGCGTAGCTCCACCACCTTTTCCCTGGGCCGGAAGTGGTCTGTTTGAGGCCTGAACCTGGGCTGCATTCGACTTTTTGATTGCCTTGAATGGACTCAATATCCACGAGAGCCAGCCTTCTTCATTGGTCCCTCCCTTGTGTCTTTGCCAGGTTGTTTGTTGCTGTGTTTGATTTTCTGAAGGCATCTCGGTGTTCGCTGAAGCCGATTCTTGAACCTGAGGGACAGACTGTTTCTGATGGCCGCCACTGTTTGCCGGTGGGAAAGAGGCCTTTTCTGCTTCGACATGAGCGAGGACCAAGGCATCTTTTGCCTCTATTTCCCCAGGCGTCGGATAGGGAGGGGGTTGATTGTTTGCAATTGCAGGAAGTTTCGGCACAATTTTGTCTTTTCGTGTCGCCTTTATAAGGCTGGAGACCAACCCCTGACTTATATTTTTGTCGACCGTTTTTGCCTCTCTGGGTGGGCTTGGCGGGACAGGAGGAGGATATGGAAGCATGCTTTCATAGGCCTCATTGGCGGCTTTTTCTGCCTTTTTCCCTTCCTTTTTGGGTGGTTGGGTTGCTGATGCCTCAGTCATTTCGGCTTTTTGTCCCGCCATCTTGAGCAGCTTTTCATAAAATAAATAGTCTGGATTTATCCTTGCAAGTGCTGCCTCATTGTCTTCCTTTATATGATTTTTTGGCTGGACTGGCATTTCCGCCGCATTCGCCGTTTCGCCTGTAAATTTATCCTCAGCCAGAGATGCTGTATGGGGTTGTGGGCCTGTTATGACAGCTTCTGCCACCTTGACTGCAAATTCGTCTATTTTTGTAAGGGCATCCGGGGCCAATGCATCATTGAGGGCCAGCGATTCAATAGACTTGTTGGTACCTGTATCCACCAATTGGAGAGAGAGCGTAGGGGTCTTGCCGTTCAATGAGACCCTGCCAGTTATGAAGTATCCGGCACCCATTTCTTTGATGGCGGCACCCAAAGTTTTACTTGATCCTGGTTGCATGGTTGTGATATGGCCCTTCACATCCGCAGGGTTTGCTACGTTGATGATATCAGGCTTATAGAGCCTGCTGCTCAGTATATGTTCCACTGCCGGACCCAAGTATGCAAAATTTCCTGCCCCGGCTGTGTCAATCGGCGCGATTGCTATTAGTTTTGCATCTGCCGCCGAGACTTTGATGGCTGACGACATGATTGCCAGGAAGACGGCAAAAACTACCATAACTAACGATAGAAACGGTGTTGAGGCCGGTAGTTTTGTATGGTTCATAGCTGCCTCCAATATTTGTAATGATGCGGCCTGCACTGGGTCTGTTTATATCCTAACCACTCATCAGATCTAATTTTTTCATCTTTTCAATAAGGGTTGTTCTATTCATATGCAGGAGTTTCGCCGCACGGTTTTTGATCCAGTTTGTCCGTTTAAGCGCCTCCAGTATCAATGCCTTTTCGTATTGAGTCACGGCCTCACTCAGGCACAACCCCTCTTGCGGAAGACATGGCATAAACTGCCTTTCATCCTTGGCCTGTTCGGTCGCTGGCGTCACTGACTCAATCCCTGCTATCCTGTCTGGCAAATCGCACACGTCAATTACCGAACCATTGGCGAGTATTACAAGGCGCTCGATGATATTTTCGAGTTCACGCACATTACCTGGCCAACTATACGCCATCATGCGTCGTTTTGCATCTTCTTTTATGCCTTTTATACATGGTCTTTTGTTGGAACATATTTTTTCTAAAAAATGGTCTATGAGTATGGGTATGTCGGCCGGCCTTTCCCTCAAGGGCGGGACATGTATTGGTATGACGTTGAGGCGATAGTAAAGGTCTTCTCTGAACCTTCCGTCTTTTACTGCCTCTTCAAGGACGATATTTGTGGCTGCTATCACCCTTATGTCCACGCTTATGGTCTTGGTCCCGCCCACCCTTTCAAATCTCCGTTCCTGGAGTACGCGCAAGAGTTTTACCTGGATATCTGGCGCCATTTCGCCGATCTCATCGAGAAAAATAGTCCCATGATCGGCAAGTTCAAAGCGGCCTATCCTTGTGCGGATTGCATGAGTGAAGGCCCCCCTTTCATGTCCGAAGAGCTCGCTTTCGAGGAGTTCTTTCGGTATTGCTGCACAGTTTATGGGTATAAAAGGTCCTTTGTTCCGGCTGCCTGCATTGTGTATGGCGCGGGCGATGAGTTCCTTGCCAGTGCCGCTTTCGCCTGTAATGAGGACCGTGCTGTCGACATCCGCCACCTTTTCGATAAGATCGAAGACCTTCCGCATGGCCGGGCTTTGTCCGACTATACAGTCAAACTTGGTGGTTTTATTGTTATTCACCAGTGTCACCCCAGTTGCCGTATGTATTTTCTCGATTAATTGAAAATATGCCTTAACAATATAATTTTAACAAGATGCATCGAATTGGATTGAACAGCTCACAACCTCTATTTATATCCGTTGGCAAGCGGTAACCTTCTGCCATATCCAAAGGCTTTAGTGGTGACCTTGGGACCAGGTGGTGCCTGTTGACGTTTATATTCGCTTCGCGTTACCATGCCTATAATCTTTCTGACCACGTCGGCATCAAAGCCATTGGCGGTTATCTCGCTTGGCGTTGCATTTTTTTCTATATAGAGTTCCAATATTGCATCAAGAATGTTATATGGAGGAAGTTCATCTTGGTCTCTTTGGCCGGGTCTCAATTCAGCGGATGGCGGTTTTGTGAATATCCTTTCCGGGATCACCTTTTTTATAGAGTTTATATATCTTGCAAGCTTGTAAACGAATGTCTTTGAGATGTCGGAGATTAGCGCATAGCCGCCTGTAAGATCACCATATAGTGTGCAATAGCCAACAGCAAGTTCGGTCTTATTGCCTGTAGCAAGGACCATATGACCGAATTTATTGGAGATGGCCATCAGGATTGCGCCCCTAATCCTGGCCTGTAGGTTCTCTTCAGCGGTATCGAATGGTCTGTCGGAAAAAATAGGCCTCAAGGTCTTCAAATAGGTCTCAAAGATGTTCGTTATCGGCACAGTTGTGGTCTCTATCCCGATATTGCGTGTAAGTTCAATGGCGTCTTCGATGCTTTCTCTTGAGGTGAAAGGGGATGGCATGAGGACGCCGAGGACGTTTTCGCTGCCGAGTGTTCTTGCGGCCAGTACCGCGGTCAAAGATGAATCGATTCCGCCGCTTAGGCCCAAAACCGCTTTTTTGAAGCCGCATCTTTCCATATAATCCTTTAGTGCAAGCTCAAGGGCCTTGACTACAGCCTCCTCCACGCTTTTGGATGTATCGTGTATATCGCCGTACAGTCGATCGGTGTCGAATATCACCATGTCCTCTGAAAAATCAGAGGCCTTACAGACAATCCTGCCATCAGGTGTTATCACTTGGCTTGCGCCGTCAAAGACTATGGAATCCTGTCCCCCAACGGTGTTTACATATATAAAGCTCCTTTTGTAGGTAGAGGCCAGGTGTCTTAGAAGTCGATAGCGGAAAGAATCTTTCCCTATCTCGAACGGCGATGCCGATATACTGATAAATATTTCAGCCCCCTTTTCAGCGAGCTCGGCAACGGGATCGACCTTATAGATATGCCCTGGGAAGATGGTAGTGTCGTTCCATATGTCTTCACATATGGCTATCCCTAGACGTGTGCCTTTATATAGTATTGGTGTGCTGGATAGGCCTGGCTCAAAATATCTTGTTTCGTCAAAGACATCATAGCTTGGGAGGAGTCTTTTATTTATCATGCCTATTATTTGTCCATTTTCAAACAATATCGCGGTATTGAAAACAGGTTTACCTTGGCAGCTTTTGTTCGGCGTGACAGTACCAATTAACACCCCTATGCCTTTGATGTTGGAAATAAGAGATGCGAGTGTATCTACACAGTCCTTTATGAAACTAGGTTGTTCTAATAGGTCTCGGGGTGGGTATCCGCAAATGGAAAGTTCAGGGAAGACTATCAGATCGCAGCCACTATCTCTGGCTGTCTTGGCCATACTGGTTATCAATGCGGCGTTTTTTTTGAACGCCCCTATAGTCGGGTTTATCTGTGCGAGTGCTATTTTCATTATTTTGAATATTATGAACAGAAAATGTAAGAGTTAACTTTAGGATTTACAAGGATTATTTTTGAAATATAGAACGAAATTGACAAGCCACAACCGGTAAAGTATCTTGCCGCAAGACAAGAATTGTTTTGATATGACGATGTTGTCAAAGGGCGATTAGCTCAGTTGGATAGAGCGTTGGCCTCCGGAGCCAAAGGTCAGGCGTTCGAATCGCCTATCGCCCGATAAATATTTGCCCGGGGTCGGGGTCGAACCGACACGGCCTTGTGGCCGAGGGATTTTAAGTCCCTTGTGTCTACCAATTTCACCACCCGGGCTATTTACCTTATACAAACCTTATATAACTACAGATTGGATTTTTAATACAAGAAGCCCGCCGTTGTCAATCGGGTTTGACTGTCTCCCAGCCCTTGATTGAATTTATCTTTACAAGCATGTTCAGGACCTCGTTGATCGGGGTTTCGACCCCCAGCTCCAGCCCCATCTTCACCACCGCCCCATTTATGTAATCTATTTCTGTTGGCCTTTGGAAGATGCGATCCTGCAGCATCGACGATATATTCTCGGATGTCCTTTCGCAGACCGATCTTACCAATGAAATCGCCTCATGTAAGTTGAGATCGATCTTGATCCCCTTCTTGACAGCTACCCTCCATGCCTCAGCCACTGCCAATTCTTGGAGTTTTTTTGCATCTGCGAACCCAAGTATCTCTCCGTTTTTTATGCCCGTAAGGGCCGTTATTGCATTTATGCCTACATTGGCCAAAAATTTTCTCCAAATATATGGAGTGATGTCATCGGGAACAGAACATGACCATCCTGCCCTTGAGAGGGTATCGGCAAATAAATCTACTTTGGCCTTAGCCCAATCGCACGGTTTCAAAAGGCCTATCTTGGTATCGCCTGTTCCAAGATGTTTTACACATCCTTCTTTTATAAGTGTCGCGCCCTGTGCCGTAATACCGAGTGCGATGCATTCAGGCCTTACTGCCCTAAGAATGGCTTCTTCTTGCCCGATGCCATTTTGAAGGGAGATTACGATGGTTTCGGCGCCGATCAATGGCTTAGCCTCTTTTAAGGCCTTGTCCGTCTGGTTTGCCTTGACAAGGATCAAAACCCAATCTTGGACACCAAGAGTTGCGGCGTCTGCAGTTATATGTGGGTAGACTTTAAACCTGGTTCGGCCCGCGTCAATTTCAATACCTGTTTTCGAGAGCCTTTCAGCCCTGTCACCTTTATAATCCAAAATAGAAACCGGTTGCCCGAGACGTTCTATATAACCTGCAATCAGGCAACCAATGGCCCCTGGACCTATGATCGTCAATTTCGGTCTTTCGCGCATAGCGATTAAAATATATCATGATTTATCCTTTAAGTCTTGCAAATATACAGCTGATAGGCTACATATAACGGGCACGGCGGGCGGTTAACTCAGCGGTTAGAGTGCCATCCTCACACGGTGGAAGCCACTGGTTCAAATCCAGTACCGCCCACCACCAAACAATATCGAATAATTAAACACTGGTTTCATTGTATCCATTTCCTGTCTTGCTTGGGCAGCGACTGAGAGTATTCCAGTCTCAATTGGAGCTTTTCTTTTGCAATAGATAAGGCCTTTGTTGGTTGCGGTATTACCTTCTCTTTAGGCGTCTTCACTCATTAAGCCGATATTGTTATTCAGGCTGTTGTATCCAGTGATCTAGGTATTTTAATGATTTTGATGTATGTATCCTACATAGCCAGTTTAGTTTGCATTGCAGAAATTGCATCGACCAATTAGAGTTCAAATTTTTTGAACATATAGTATTTTGGAAAGTCTATAATAAGCGTAAAGATAGCAGAAAATCCAAAGATAATTATAATCTGATCTATGCTGATAGGGTGGACGATTATTCCATAGAAGCCAAGCAAGGCAAATCCAATTATTGTTAAGATGCTGGATAGGAATAGTTCTATACTTGGAAAAGATGACCAGAAGTGTCTTCTTTCTCTCATTATCAATACCCTGAACTGACTATTGAATACTAGATTAAGCATTACTGCTGTACGAAGTCTATCCCAATCAAGATGAAAATATTTTAATCCGATATAGACTACTATGACGCCTTCAATAACTAATAGTATGCCTGGGATAAGTGAGGCTAAAGTAATATGTTTTATGTTCCAGCTGTTTGGATTGCTTGTATGTTTTACATTATCAGTAGCCAGCGACATGGTTACAAAATCATTTGCGAATACAAGTAGTGACATGCCAAGAAGGGAGAGCACAATCTTATTCAGCCATATGAAACATACTGTAAGCAATCCAACAAATTCTATAACCTTTGTAACCTTATTTAGAACCCACGAAAGCATCCGTTGATATGTTTGTCTGCTTATATTGATGGCATCAATTATTACATTTATACCTGGTTGTGTTAATACTACGCTTGCAGAAGCCTTTGCTACATCTGTGGCATTATGTACTGCTATACCCATTTCTGCCTGTTTTAAAGCAGGTGCATCGTTAACACCATCTCCTGTCATGCCCACCATATGTCCTCTGGATTGCAAAAGCTTTACTATCATGTATTTATCCTCAGGATATATTTCGGCAATGCCATCGCTTTCTTCAACTATCTTCACCTGTTCATCTTCATTTAGATCCTTAATATCTGCCATATGGATAATTTTGTTGCCAATACCTACCTCAGTTGCTATCTGTTTCGCTATGGCAATATTGTCACCTGTAAGCATAATTGGCTTTATGCCATGTTTTCTTGCCGCATCTATCATGGCTTTTGAATCAGATCTCGGAGGATCGGAAAGCGCTAGTAAACCTATAAGCTTAAGATTATCTGAATCTTCTTCTGATTTAGCTACGGCTATAGTCCTATAGCCTTTCTGTGAAAAATTTTCTATTATCTTATTTGCCTTATCAATAACATCTTTATCCATTGGTTGGCATAGTGATATAATGATCTGTGCTGCACCTTTAACTACTTGAAATCTCTTTTTGTTTATTTCAATAATTGCCTCTGTTCTCTTAATTGATGGATTAAATGGCGTATAAGATAGCTGTTTGTAGGCAGTAAAATTTATTCCAATTGATTTGGCATAATTAATAATCGCAAGATCTATTATGTCCATTCCCTCTTCTTTGGAAGCAAGACTTGCCATTAGTATTACATCTTCTTTATTGTATTGTTGGAATGTTATATAATCTGTAATCGATAACTTGTTCTGAGTTATTGTTCCTGTCTTGTCTAGACATAATACATCTATAGATGCTGCATCTTCTATTGAATCTAGTCTAGTTACTAACACTCCCTTTTTGACAAGTTCCATTGCACCAATAGCTTGCACTATGGTAAGTACTGCAGGCAGAGCTACAGGAATTGCTCCCATAAGAAATATAACTGCAAATGTAAGTATAGTAAGTATCCCTATATTTGTGCTCAATGCATATATAAAAATCAACATCGACATAACTATAGCTAGATACATCATATATTTGACTATAGCCATCATTATTTGTTGTTGATGTGATTTTGGTTTTGCAATTTTTACCAAGTTAGCTGTTTTCCCAAAATATGTATTTGTCCCTGTGTTTACTATAATACATTTTGCTTCTCCCTGTTTTACTATAGAACCTGAATAAATTATGTCTGATAGCTGTACATTTACTGGCATTGATTCGCCTGTCAAGGCTGATTCGTCTACAGATAACTCACCTTCGATAATTTTTGCATCAGCGGGTATTATATCGCCAAGCTTTATGACTATTACATCGCCAGGTACGAGTTCTCTTGCATCTTTTTCTATCCATTTTCCATTTCTCAATATTTTTGCCTTGATAGCTAATTTCTTCTTTAAGAGATCTATAGCCTTTTGTGATCCTTGCGCATGTATATGGCCGATAATTGCGTTAATTGTTAGCAGTATAAAGATTATTATTCCCTCGAGATAATGTTTTAATATAAAAGAGAGCCCCATCGCCAGTTCCAGGAGCCAGGGCATGGGTCCCCAGTAGCGCTGGACAAATTCAAGAAGAAGGTTTCTCTTTTTTTCAACCAGTTCGTTATAGCCGAATTTATTGAGTCTGTTTGTGGCTTCATTGTCAGTAAGCCCGTTCTCTGATGAATTCAGAGAGTCGAAGGTATTTTCTAAAGTGACGTTCTTATATTCGGATGTAGGTTTTATATCTGGCAAGTATTCGGCTTCCATGATATGGCCCTTTTCCTTTCGATGCGATTGTTTTATAATAAAATATAAATTATTTGCGTCAATTATATAATTGATGGTCTCATAAAAAGTCATTATATGAGATGGCTAAGCAAAAATCGTAAATGCAAGGCGCGCAGATCCTGAGGAATGAGGCGTATTTTTGTACGCCGCAGTGACGACGGATGCAGCGCAACACGGCAGTCGGCGACTTTTTGTTACGCCATCAGAATCAGCCAATTTCCGTAAAGAGAGGTTGTTAAAACGAGAGGCTGCATCCTGACCCCACTTGCCATACTTATTATACCGTTTGCAATCGGCATCACTGCGGCGAATACCTGGCATATTGGCGTTCCATATCTTCCGTTCTATCTTATCGGGGCAGGCGCTGTGGTATTGCTGGGCCTTGGGGCCGTGATTCGCGGCTTTAAAGGAGATAAGGTAAAGACAGGGTCCATGGTGATCATCATTGGGGTATGGCTTATCTTTTTCTCACTTGGATATTTCGACCTCCGCCTCTCAAGAGACAATGTAAGGGTGTTTTCCAGTGGCCTTATCTCGCTTGCAGATCAAGATGGCCGACATATCTTGACCGGCCAGGTCATCCGTGCCCCTGTGCCGACAGATGACGGGGCACGGTTATTTGTGGCAGTATTCAGACACCACATGCCCGTAAAAGACCTCGGTGTCTCAGGATATCTAAGCCTCTCAGTCAAGGATCTATCTTACATGGATATTTCCCCCGGGGACTGGATACGTTTCAAGGCGTCTCTCAGGCCCGTAAGAAACTTCAAGACCCCAGGTGCCTTTGACATAGAGACCTGGTGGGCCACACGCAAGGTGCTGGTTACGGGTTATGTAAAAGGCCCGCTGGACATCGCAATCATAGGGCATTCGGACAGCTCAGTGGCTATGGGGAGGGCGCGCTATCTCATTGAGCACGCGAGAAAACAGCTCCTTGTGGCGATTGACAGGGTGTTTATCGGTGACGCCAAAGGGTTTGCGGCGGCGCTCCTGGTCGGCGAAAGTTCATGGTTGTCTCCCGAGATTAAAGAGGCATTTTCGCGCACAGGGACGAGCCACCTTTTGGCCGTCTCGGGCCTTCACATGGGTCTCATGGCCTTGTTTATCGGCGGTCTGATAAGATTTTTGCTCTTGAGGTCCCAATGGATAGCACTCCATCTACCGGTAAAAAAGATTGCGACCCTATGCGCGCTCATTGGCGCCATCATCTATATGGGCCTTGCAGGCCTTTCGCCGTCTGCAGTACGCGCCACGATCATGGTAATAGCATTCGGGGCCGCATATCTGTTTGGAAGACCTCAGACCCCTCTAAACTCCCTTGCCATTGCTGCTTGGTGCATCCTAATATATGAACCTCTCGACCTTTTTAATATCTCATTTGAGTTGTCCTTTGCAGCTGCATTCTTTCTAATCCTGTTTTCAAACTACTTTTTTATATTGGAAAAAGACAAAATCGGGGCAGGCTGGTTGACCGTTAAGATAGGTCAGCTTAGAGCATTTATATTGGTAAGTATTGTCGCGGCATTAGGCACGGCACCTCTTGTGGCCTGGTACTTTCAGCGTGTGTCCATATTGTCGTTGCCAGTTAATATGATTCTAGTCCCGCTTACAAGCATGCTGATCCTCCCGGGCTTGATGCTAGGG
This sequence comes from Dissulfurimicrobium sp., assembly GCF_049968175.1. Lineage (NCBI taxonomy): Bacteria > Deltaproteobacteria > Dissulfurimicrobium > Dissulfurimicrobium sp. Next base: position 20,380 of record NZ_JBMFRG010000021.1, on the reverse strand, counting down.
GCGTTGACAATGGCTGTAAGCCCGGTGCTTGGGACTTATTTGTGGAAAGTTATAGGATATGTGATCGGGTTTGGCTTAAATATCGTTAATCATGTCTCAGTATTAGACTGGGCTGCTATTTCTATGCCAAGACCTATTATATGGCAGGTTGTGCTTTTTTATTTTGCATTTATTCTTTTGGCCTTTGCGTTAGGCAGTTTAAATGAGAGAAAGAAGGTTCAGGTCGTGGTCCTGGCTTTAGCCATGGTTTCAGCCATAGTCTCGGCAGTCCCGTGGCCGCTTATTATTCCGCGGCAAGACGCCTTGAGGCTTCATGTACTGGATGTGGGCCAGGGTCTTTCTCAGGTTGTAGAGCTTCCCGGACAGAGGCTCATGGTTATTGATGGCGGCGGGCTTATGGGTAGCGACTTTGACGTCGGCGAGCGGGTGGTCGCGCCTTTCATCAGGACCCTTGGCTATTCGAAGATAGATATACTTGTTGCATCCCATCCTGAATATGATCATATAGGCGGACTCCCTGCACTGATAAGGGGGTTTAGAGTGGGAGAATTTTGGACAAACGGAGACAGCGCTGACGGCACCCAGTCGTGGCAGGATATAATGAAAGAGTGTGTCAAAAAAGGTATAAGGCACAGGATCCTCGAGAGTGACGAGGCGTTTTATGTAAAAGATGCCTTGATAGAGGTTATGACGCCAGGGGGATGCCATGAGCTGGCAGACACCTTTAATGCAAGGTGTCTTGTGATCATGATTTCATATAAAGGCAGATCGATGTTGCTTACAGGTGATATAGACAAGAATCGCGAGGCGTGTTTGGTCTCAAACGGGCTTGCGGATATTGACGTATTGGTTGTGCCCCATCACGGCAGCAAGAGATCGAGCAGTCAGGCTTTTATAAACGCGGCAAGACCTATACTGGCTATTGTATCATCCGGGTGGCGCAACCACCTCGGGTTGCCGAAATCAGAAATAATAGAGCGCTATAAGGATATTAAAAGCCGCATCTTAAGGACTGACAGGGATGGCACTATAACTGTTGAGATAAAAGACCATAATGCGGTCAACATCCAGCTTTTCGTTGGAAGCGACCAATCAGTCGCTGAATGCTATTTCTATAACAAAACCCCCGTTTGGCGTTTCAAATGGCAGGGCTATTATAGGTCCTTTGGTGACATGTGTGATCACATGCCTTTCACCTGAGACTACGGTAGGCGTGCCTGCCGAGAGGGAGATGCCGTCAGCCTCGGCCCTTCGCCGTGCATCTCCGCAGATCATGTTGGTAAGCTCGCCGACTGCATCTCTTACCTCGTCATTTATCTCTGTTACAGGGGAGCCAAACAGACTTGTCACGATTGCCTTTATGCAAGGACCTGTAAAAGAAATGGACATTGAGCCCTGTGCTTGACCGGTGATGCCAATAATCCCTGATACATCGCCTGATGCCACAAAATCTTTTTTTAAAAAGGGCTTTCCTGATTTCGGTTCAATTTTGGCCATAGTCTTCAACACATTGACGGCAGCATCGAGAAAGGGATTTATAAGCCTAGCATCCATTATTCCTCCAGATGTTTTTAAGGTGTCATTAATGCCGATTGCCGGCTGGCTATTATAAAATATAGTCGGATAGTTGCCAATAAAAAAATAAATTTGTATCAAGTTGTATAGATCTTACCATGCTTATTTTATTTCTTGTGTTTGAGGTTGTCCTTTAAGATTGCAGGTCGATAGCCGATATTAGACGCCATGTTTCGTTAAAGACGTCTTCAGCCTCCTCTTCTGAAAGTCCTGCGCCCATGGCGATCTTTCTTGCCATTTCAGCCGTCATAAAGTCAGATGGGGCATGTCCATCGGAATTTACAACTAAATGGGCACCATGTTTCATGGCAAGCCTTGCTACATGGCCGTTTGTAAGGCTGTGCCCCTTTCTTCCTGATAGTTCTAGCATTATTCCTCGCCCTGCGGCGAGTTTTACATCGTCAGGGGTTATAAATCCAGGATGTGCCAATATATCTATATCGGCTTTAAGGGCGGCATGATTAGTCCCTGGGTAAACCGGCTCAACGATTGTCTCGCCATGGCAGACCACAATCTTTGCCCCAAACCCCCTAGCCTTTTTGGCAAGGTCGTCTATCAACCTTGGGTGTACATGGGTGAGCTCAATCCCTGGGATGAGCCTAGTCTGGCTGTATTTGTTTATGTCATCTGCTGCCCGCCTGATATTGAGCAGTATGTGTTCCAGATTAGATGAATCGGCATGGTCTGTAATGGCTACAGCCTTATATCCCATGGCCTCAGCCCGTCTCACAAGCTCTGAGGGCAACAACTCGCCGTCGCTGAACAAGCTGTGACAGTGAAGATCGAACATTAGCATAGTATTCCTCTACTCTTTAATTTAACAAGGCTTACACTGCCGTCTTTGATCCAGATCCATTTAAAAATACATGCCTTAATATGAAATTGTCTATACGATTTTGTGGTTAACCAGCTTCAATTTAAAAAAGGAGGAATTGCGGGACGGTTGCCGCAGCCGGGTTGAGTAATGTTGCCATAGGCTAGGCGTGCTTTATGCCAATGATCACTCCTGAATTATTTGGGGTATCCAAAGGGATTCGCTGGATCGAATCCAGCCCTGCCTCGAGCAGCATGGATTTGATGGCATTTTCTGAATAGGCCTGACCGTGTGGTGTCCCGACAAGCATGTTTAGTGAAAATAAGGCGGGGAAAAGCGGACCACTTTCTTCATTGTTGAGGATAAATTCATGCACGGCTATCAATCCCTGCGGCTCAAGGGCGGCTACGGCCTTTCCGATTATGGTTTTGCATTCTTCCGGACCTTCTGAATGGAGTATTTGACTCAGCCAAATCACATCAAAACCTTGCGGCAAGGTATCTTCGATATAGTTCCCACCAATAAAGGTTATCTTCCCTTTAAGACCGGATCGTTCTATCATGTCTTCAGCTATATGCCGGCTCGTTGGAAGGTCAAAGATTACTGCAGAAAGCCCTGGATTGTATTTGCAAAAATGAATGGCATAGGTGCCGGGCCCTCCTCCCAGATCAAGCAGGCGCCTTCGGCCTGTAAGATCTATCTTAGGTACTATCTTGGGCGCTACAATCATGGCCATATTGAACATACCCATCAAAAAACTTTCTCTTACGATGGGACCGTCGAAAGATGCCTTTTTTCTTACCGGCTTACCTGTTGCTACGGCCTCTACCAGCTTCTGCCATGATGTCATGAGGTGATGATGATGCTGGATGATGAAACCCATATATTGATCTGACGTCTTTGAAAGGTAGCGGATGGCATGATCCGTGTTGCGGTATCGATCGGATTCCTTAATCAAAAGATCCATGGCCGTAAGGGCGTTAAGCAGCATAGCCGTCGCCCTGACATCGCCCTTGATCTTACTCGCTACCTGCTCTGCAGAGAGACTTATGTCGCCTATATGTGTAAATATGTCGAGAAGCACTCCAGTATGTAAGGCACAGGCTTCCCAATATGAACCCGAAAGTTTAAGAATGGCACATGGATCCCATTCTTTTTTGTTCATATCATCAGTCCTTTCTGTCTTTGTATGGACCATGCAAGATCTAAATAAATTATGTTTTAGAATATTCCAGCAAGGTAAGCAACTATTTTAGTGTTACGAGTAAATAGAATTGACCGCTTATAGAGTAAATGAATTGTCCTGTTTGTTGCGTCAATGTTCATGTCCGCCATTAACGATTTTGTTTTAATAATATTTCCTTTGTCAGAGCGAAGGCGAGGCGCTTTTCTCCTGAGTCAACATACATTTCTTCCAATCCCTGTAAATCTCCACAAAATGATCTCCTTGACTTCCTGTAGCAATTTTGTCCAGTCCTCCTGACTATATAACCGGACATTCACGTGCTACAAAAGAGGTCAAATCATTTGCTTCTAACACTATTTTTATCTCCAGCACTCGACACTTGAGTGGCCGTTTTAGCCATACACTTGCATAGAACCATTCCATCCGATAACGTAAAATATTAATATTTATCAGCTCAAGGAGTGCGGTTGTGGCAATAAGGCCCCTTGTCAAGTTGTTGGTCCTATCCTTGCTGTTGCTCGGGTTGCCGCCCTTGGGCATTTTCCTTTCAGGAAAGGGTCTTGCTCCATATTTGACCTTTGTGCCTGTTGCGCATCCCATTATGCAGCCCCAGTTTTCCTGGACGGTTTTTCTTTCGCTGGCCTCCTTGCCTGTTGCCGCAGTCGCATTGTTTGTGGTATGGTTCAGGTCTCCTTCGTCAAGAGCTGCGTTGCCTTTTATGTCCATGCCGGTAAAGAGATTTTTCCCGTGGTGGGGTTGGCTCGGCGTGGTGCTGCTTATTACGACTTGGATATTGGCGTGGATGCGTTTTGTCTGGTTTGCGCGGTGGCAGAGCTATACCTTTACTCCATTATGGATGGCCTATATTCTTGTCGCCAACGCCTTTACCATAAGGCGGGCAGGGCACTGTCTTTTAACCAGACGGCCTGGTTATTTAATCGCGCTTTTTCCCTTCAGCGCCTTTTTCTGGTGGTATTTCGAGTATCTGAATCGTTTTGTCCAGAACTGGCACTACGTTGGGATCCCGCCCGTCGGACCGTTAGGGTACTTCCTTCTGGCCACCCCGCCCTTTGCCACTGTCCTGCCAGCGGTGTCGAGCACTACCGAATGGATGGCAACCTTTCCATTTTTGGGGCGGTGCCGCAGAGGTCCACGCATGCCAATGCTCAAGCATCCGCGCCTTTTGGCTTGGTTGACGCTTTTATTGGCTGGTATAGGACTTACTGGAATCGGCGTCTGGCCGCATTATCTCTTCCCCCTTCCGTGGCTCGCGCCGCTCGCGATTATTATAGCACTTCAGGTGCTTTTTGGCGAAGAGACGGTTTTTTCAAAGATAAAGGCTGGTGACTGGCGGCCTGTGCTGCTTCCGGCGGCAGCCGGGCTCTTTTGTGGGTTTTTTTGGGAGATGTGGAACTACTTCTCTTTTGCCCACTGGGAGTATACCGTACCGTTTGTGCAACGTTTTCAAGTCTTTGAGATGCCTATCTTGGGCTACGCCGGCTATCTGCCATTCGGACTTGAATGTGCTGTTGCCTCAGATGAGCTCTCGAAGTTGTTTGGGTCTAATTGATTATCGGCGTTGTCCAGCCCCAACTTGGCGAGCTTTTTTTCGCACCAAGTTATATTACAGACAGAACATTTGTCAGGGAGGGCGGCATCGTCTCCAGAGAGTTTTCTATTGCATTCATAGATGATATCGAATTCTTCGCCATCAAGGGTCTCTTGGACCAACAATATCTCGGCGACCTTGTTTAGAAGCGCCCTTTCCTTTATAATTATAGCTTTTGTTGCCTCGTAACATTCTTTAAGTAGCCTATTTATTTCTTTGTCGGCCAGCGCCGCCATTTCTTCACTTAAAAACAGTGGACGTTCAACCCCCGTCAAAAAAGAGCTTGACTCATGCTGATAGGATATTGGACCTATCTTATTGCTCATCCCATACTGACATATCATCATGGTTGCAATGGCCGTAGCCTTGGCAAGATCGTCCCTTACGGCAGTAGTCTGCCTGCCGAAAACTATCTCTTCCGCTGCCCGCCCGCCGAAGAGTATCTTTATTCGATTCATCAGATACTCCATGGAATATACATGATGTTCATCGATGGGGAGTTGCTGGGTTACACCCATAGATCTTCCACGCGGGATAATCGTTATTTTATGGACAGGGTCTGCTCCGGGCAGCATCTTTGCCATGATGGCATGTCCTACCTCGTGATAGGCAATAATCCGCCGGTCCTCTTCATCCATAACTACGCCCCTTCTTTCAATTCCCAAGACGATCTTGTCTTTAGCCTCTTCGAAGTCCTCCATCTCTATGAAAGACTTTCCCTTTCTTGCCGCTTCCAGCGCCGCTTCATTGACAAGGTTGCGTATATCGGCCCCGGTAAATCCAGGGGTGCCCTTTGCGATCATTTTAAGATCGACATCCTTTGCGAGGATTACATTTCTTGCATGTACTTTAAGGATGGCATAACGGCCTTTCATATCTGGAGGTGGGACATAAATGCGCCTATCAAAACGACCTGGACGGAGGAGGGCGGGATCTAAGACATCGGGCCTGTTTGTGGCTGCTATAACTACTATATTGTCATCTGACTCGAAACCGTCCATCTCTACAAGAAGGGCGTTTAAGGTCTGCTGTCTTTCATCCTGCCCACCAGGGATGTCTCCTACGCCCCTATTCTTGCCCACTGCATCTATTTCATCGATAAAAATTATACATGGTGCATTTTTTTTGCTTCTCTAAATAGTTCCCTTACCCTTGATGCCCCTACTCCCACGAACATCTCCACAAAATCCGAACCGCTTATGCTGAAAAACGGCGTTCCAGCCTCACCTGCAATAGCTCTTGCCAGCAATGTCTTACCGGTCCCTGGCGGACCCATAAGAAGGACCCCTTTCGGCATCCTTCCGCCAAGACGATTTACAGACGAAGGGTCTTTAAGAAAATCGACTATTTCCTTTACCTCCTCTTTTGCCTCATCGATCCCTTCAACATCATTAAAAGTTACACATTTCATGCTCTCGCAAAGATTTATCACCTTTGTCTTTGCAAACTCATTGCCCTCTTTCTTTTTTAGATATCTATTTAATACCCATAGGGCAAAAAGACCTATAACACTTGTGATGATTATCCCGATAAGCAGATAAAAGAAAAACCCTGGTTTGTTGGATTCTGTCTGGATCGCGACCTTCTGCTCTAGAAGTAGTTGAATAAGATTCGACACGTCTGGCGAAAAGGTATAATATGTCTCGCCATTGACGTCTTTTATTCTTAATTCACCGTCGCTTATTGCTACTTCAGAAATATTACCTTTTTTGACGGCATTTATAAAATCACTATATTTTATAATAGGACTATGACTTTCAAAATGCCAGGGCAAATATATGGCAATCCCTATAAATGAACAGATTATGACGGCCATCAAGGCCCTTACCATATAGCGCAAGTATTTTTCTCCTTTTAATGCAAAAGATAAAAGATTGACGATGCGAACAATTAAATTATTATAATAAAAAAATATCAACAAAAAGGGTGTATCTCTTTGTTTTTGCCGGTTTTATATTTTAAAAGTTAATATATCCTGCATAGTTCAAATACATCGTGCATTTTAGAATCAGGATGCTGGTTGAAAGAGAAAATAGTGATTTTTTGGAAGGTAGACTGACTGAAAAGAAAGTAGATAAAGGGATCAAAATGAAAGGATAGGCGGCAGAGGGCTACCACTACCCTCTGCCGACTTTCTTATTTAGCCGCCTGTTACGGCGGAGAACCAGGCCTTCGCAAGCTCTACAGGACCACCAGCGGCGATAAGTCCTGCCGCAAGACAGGTAATGCCCCAAATGCCTACGAGACCAGCCATAATCCCCCCCGGCGGCAAGTGTGATCTTTGAAATCTCCTTTTCAAATCCGGCGCTGGCTATATCTAATCCAGCATCTTCTCTTACTTTTGCCTTGGTTGTCGCTGAATTTTCCATGATAGTTTCTCCTTATGTTTTAATAATTTTAATTGCCCGAAACGGCTACGAACCAACTTGTTATTAACGATATCGGACCATGAGCTGCTATGAGACTATGAGACCGCCTGCTAGACAAACTAGACTCCATGCCCCTATAAGTCCCGCTGCTATGCCTATTGCTCCTAAACCTATATCGCTTACTTCTTTTTCGAAATCAATGCTTCGATTGTTTTCCAGGAGATTCATATGTATCTTTTCTCTTAATTTAGTCCCGATATTGTTTATCATGATCTCCCCCTTTGTTATTTTATTTACCTCTTTTAAGTAAACGATAATTTATTAATTAGTTTTTTCAAGTAAAAATTTAATATTTTCAATTAGTTAGTTGACAATTCAAGATGTCAAAATTCAAATATATAAAATCGAAAGATATTGATAACCTTAAGATGAAAACAAAGACAATAAAATTATTAATCAAAAATTTATAATTTTATAAAAACATTTTCTTTACAATTATAAGATGCATAAGAATTTAAATTTTTTTTGATTCTTATGTTGAACAAAATTATTTATATGAGATTTGAACTGAATTATCTTATAATATAGTTGGCAGTCAGTGGATTATGCAGAACTTATTTTTTTCATCTGCTTGAACTAGATTATAGGCCCAACCTTGGTATCAAGTATCCATCCAATTTTATGTCAGCCCTTGGCTTGGTCTGTCTCTTTGCACCTTCGGTGGCATTGTGGCTCTCGATCACCACATTATCACCTACTTAAGCGCCTTAATCTTGAGTTCAAACTGACCCGTCTTGCCGCCTGTATCAGCAAAGGCATACACGCGGCCATCGATGATCTATGTGCGGCTGGTGTCAATCATGGCAGTGTCGCCATCCTTAATATCGGGGTCACGCTGGCGAAAACTAATCCCCTACCCAAAGCGATTTTTTTGAAGCGCTAAGTACTTGATTTTATTGATTTGGCCTGCCCAGCGGGACTCGAACCCACAACCTACGGCTTAGAAGGCCGTTGCTCTATCCTGTTGAGCTATGGGCAGATAGGAATGATCAGTGCGCCTTTTATAATATTACAATTATATCTTGTAAAGCCCCGTTGAGGGAGATTGCAGCGCATTAAATTTTTATGGTGTCCTGCTGATGTCGTCAATAAGTTTTGCTACTTGCTTTTGTAGATTTTCCTGGAAATCATTAAAAATTACATAATCAGACCGTCTAATCTTTTCTCCTTGAGGGAGTTGCTGTTTTAGCCACATTATCGCCTTTCGCCGTCCTATATTGTTTCTTTCAATGAGTCGCTTTATGCAGGCCTTTTCTGGCGCTGACACCGTGACGATCATATCAAAAAGGCCTTCCCAGCCGGCCTCGAATAAAAGCGGCACCTCCACAAAGACCATCTCGACCCCTTTTGCCTTAAGCGCCTTTAGCCTTTCATCCATGAGTTTAAGTATCTCAGGGTGTATGATGTTCTCCACAGTTTGTTTGATTCCGGCATCCGACAGTATAAGCCCTAAAACTCGAGCCCTGTCGAGATCGCCGTTTTGTTTGAGAATTCCAGTCCCGAGTGTATTTACAAGCCTTTGAAGCGCCTGGGTGCCAGGTCTTACCGCATCTTTTGCGAGTTCGTCGGCATCCAGAACGGTGATGCCCATTTGGGATATCAGCCTTGCCGTAGTACTTTTTCCAGATGCTATGATGCCGGTCAGGCCTATGACTTTTTTAGGCCAGGAGTCTTTTTTCTTGAGGTACGATTGCAGCATGCTGTAAAATAGGCAAAAGGATTTTAAGATTTATTTTCAAATCTAACGGAAGATATACAAGGAGGGAAGCCTTATGTTTAAGAGGGTCGGTTTTATTGGTATGGGTATAATGGGTCAGCCCATGGCGCGCAATATCCTCAAGGCTGGCTATGAAATCATGGTCTATAATCGAACATATGATAAAACTATACCTCTCGCTATGGTAGGTGCAAGGGTAGGGATGACGCCAAGGGAGGTGGGTGAATGGGCAGATGTGGTGATGCTCATGGTTACTGGGCCCGAGGCGATCGATGCAGTCCTGGATGGTGATGACGGTCTTTTAAAAGGCATGTCAAATGGCGGCTTGATAGTCAATATGAGCACCGTGCCGCCTTCCTATACGAGAGGTCTTGCTGCAAGGCTCAAAACCTATTCTATAATACTGATAGACGCCCCTGTATCAGGTTCAAAAAAGCCAGCCGAAGATGCAACCCTTATCATCCTTGCAAGCGGTCCTCGCGAACAAATAAAGAGACTTGAATCACTTTTTTTGACAATGGGCAAGCGTGTTGTCTATTGCGGAGAGACAGGCCAAGGCTCTGCCATGAAGATGGTCGTGAATCTCCTTCTTGCCGTCATGGTGGCTGGATTGAGCGAGGCTGTTTCGCTTGCCGAAGACCTCGATCTCGACATAGAGACCGTGCTTGATACCATCCTTTCAGGTCCCATGGGGTGCAGCCTTTTCAATCTCAAGGCGGATATGCTTAAAAATGATGTCTTCCCGCCGCAATTTCCCTTAAAACATATGGCCAAAGACCTTGGTTTCGTAATAAATACTGCAAAGGAATGTGGCGCTGACATCTTTATCGGCCAGTCGGTCCTTAGGCTTTATGATAACGCCATGAAAAAGGGGCTGGGGGATCAGGATGTCGCCGCGGTCAAAAAGATTGTCAATTCTTTGGAAGATTGATCTTTTGATGCATTTTTTGAGTTGCCTTTTGATCTATCAATAGTTATAACAAGACGCTGTCTGAATCAGTGCTGCTGGTTTAAAAAATAAAGAAAGTGCGCGGGGAATAAGAGATGAACGAATCCGATGGCAGTGGTAACCACCGCTCAACCAAAGGAAATGAGATGAAGAAAAAATCAGAAGACCCTGGATCGCGATCATTCATCGCATGCGGTCTGTGAATCGTTAATCAAGCCCATTTTTAGCTACCCAGCCGGTTCACCAGACCGTTTACATCAGCGGTCCAAAGAGGTGTGAACCATGAAAATCTTTCCATCTTCAATATTGCCGAGGCGTCTCGGCTTGCCAAAACAAAACGGCGACAGGTTTCAGTCCACCCAAAGCCTGACCCAATTCGCTGTAAGCGAAATAGACGAGGTCTTGCGGAGGGTGGGTACGCAATTATCCGGTCTCAGTGAAGATGAGGCGCTGGATAGACTTGAAAAATATGGTCCCAATACAGTTGCGCAGGAAAAACGGTATGGGAGACTCCATCTCTTCGGGAAGGCCCTGATCAATCCCCTTATTATCCTGCTCTCTATATTGGCTGTCGTATCGGCGCTGACCGGGGACCTGCGTGCGGCCTTTGTTATGTCTCTTATGGTAGTCGTCAGCGTTTTGTTGCGTTTTATTCAAGAGGCCAGGGCGGATTCGGCTGCGGCGAAATTAAAGGCCATGATACGCGTTACAGCTACGGTTGTCAGGGATGGAGAGCAGCGCGAGGTCCCGCTTAGCGAGCTTGTGACAGGCGATATAGTTAAATTCTCGGCAGGCGATATGATTCCTGCTGACGTGCGTCTTATAGAGAGCAAGGATTTTTTTGTGATACAATCCATACTCACAGGCGAATCCTTCCCTGTAGAGAAGACACACCTTAAAGAAAATAAGGTGGTTAAATCGCCCGTAGAACTTTCAAATATCTGTTTTCTTGGCACCAGTGTTGAGAGTGGAACAGCTACCGCCGTTGTTATCGAGACCGGATTCCGCACCTATCTGGGTAGAATGGCGAGATCCATTGTTGAACAACAGCCACAGACGGCCTTTGATAAGGGTGTCGCCAGGTTTACATGGCTCATGATCCGCTTCATGATGGTTATGGTGCCCTTGGTGTTTGTGATAAACGGCATTACAAAAGGTGACTGGAAAGAGGCCTTCTTTTTTGCCTTGTCTGTGGCTGTGGGCATGACGCCCGAGATGCTCCCAATGATCGTGACCGTATGCCTTTCTCGTGGTGCCATGGCCATGTCAAAAAAGAAGGTTATAGTAAAACATCTCAATTCCATTCAGAACCTAGGTGCGATGGACGTTTTATGCACCGACAAGACAGGCACACTTACCATGGACCGTGTAGTCCTCGAAAAGCACTGTGATCTCATGTTGGAGGAAAATGAAGAGGTCCTGCTCTTGGCCTATCTAAACAGTCATTTTCAGACAAGCCTCAAAAATGTCCTTGATCGGGCTGTGCTCGCCCATCGGGAGGTGCATGATCAATTTCATGTGCCTGATTATATAAAGGAAGATGAGATCCCATTTGATTTCAATCGTAGGTTGATGTCGGTTGTGCTCAAGACGCCTAAAGGTGAAAACCTTCTCATCTGCAAGGGTGCCCCGGAAGAGGTCTTTAAACGTTGCAGTCGGTTCGAATATAAAAACGATCTGTATAATATAGATGAAATGTGGCTTAATGATATAAGGATAGAGTATGACAAATTGGGCAGAGACGGTTTCAGAGTGCTTGCCATAGCCTACCGCTATATGGAGAAAAAGCCGGCTTATTCCAAAGAAGATGAGAGAGATCTGATCTTAAAGGGGTATGTCGCTTTTTTCGATCCGCCAAAAGAAACCGCGCCCCATGCGGTTGCCGCTTTGCATAGACATGGGGTTGCTGTAAAAGTACTCACGGGCGACAACAAGGCTGTTACAAGGAAGGTGTGTAAAGACGTCGAGATACCTACGGCACATGTGATAAACGGTGATGATGTGGAGCATATGACCGATGAAGATCTTGAAGGTATCGTGGAGGAGACGACTATCTTCACCCGTCTCGCCCCTGCACATAAACAGCGGATAGTAAGGGCGCTCCAAAGAAAAGGACATGTAGTGGGCTTTCTGGGGGACGGGATCAATGACGCCCCTGCGCTCAGGGCCGCCGATGTAGGTATTTCAGTGGATTCCGCAGTCGACATAGCAAAGGAGTCTGCAGACCTGATCCTTCTTGAGAAGAGTCTTATGGTCCTCGAAGAGGGGATACTCGAGGGCCGCAAGGTGTTCGCAAATATACTTAAATATATCCGTATGGGGGCGAGTTCGGCCTTTGGAAACATGTTTAGCGTAGTAGGTGCAAGCGCTTTTCTGCCTTTTCTGCCAATGGCTCCGCTCCAGATATTGACCAACAACATGCTTTATGATTTTTCTCAGGTACCCATACCGACAGATAATGTAGACCACGATGAAATAAAAAATCCGCGTCCCTGGTCCATGGGCGAGATAACACGTTTCATCTTGTTCATCGGGCCTTGCAGCTCTATTTTTGACTATACTACTTACTTCATCATGCTTTATATATTCGATTGCTGGAAAAACGCCCCGCTCTTTCAGACTGGATGGTTTATTGAGTCCTTGCTTACCCAAACCTTTATTATTCACGTTATCAGGACTAAAAAGGTCCCTTTTGTCGAAAGTCTCGCCAGTCGGCCGCTCATTCTTACTACAATGGTCATTATGATGATAGGGATGTGGCTGCCCTATTCCCCAATAGCAGGAACGCTTGGTTTTGTGCGACCGCCGCTTATGTATTGGCCATTAGTTGTCCTCACGCTTGTCTGTTACATGGTGTTGACCCAGATCGTTAAGGTCTGGTTGATGCGGAAGAGGTGGATATAGGGTTTGCTTGACACCGTCGATCTTAATCCTTAGTTTTTGAAAACAAAATCCACCAGATGACAACGTGAGGTGTTTTTATGCAATTTGACAAATTGACGCTTAAATCACAAGAGGCCATTCAAGAGGCCCAGCATTTAGCCCAGAGCCGCGGTCATCAACAACTGGAACCTGAGCATCTATTAAGAGTGATGCTCTCCCAGCATGAAGGGGTTGCGGCCTCTGTTTTTAAAAAAATGGGGGTCGAGACATCTGCGATCTTGGCCGAGATGGATGCCGTCATTGAAAAGTTGCCTCAGATAAGTGGTCCTGGCGGGGGGCAGGTCTATCTTTCAAGTGCGTTAAACAAGATACTTGAGCGCTCTTTTGCCATTGCGGCTGAAATGAAGGATGAATATGTGAGCCAGGAACATATCATCCTTGCAATGCTTGAGTCGCCGCAGACCGTTGCGGCCAAGGCGCTTGTCAGCCGCGGTGTTACCAAAGATGCCTTTTTAAAGGCGCTGGTCTCCATAAGAGGGAGTCAAAGGATCACCGATCCCAATCCGGAAGACAAATTCCAGGCCCTCGAAAAGTACGGCCGTGACCTTACTGGTCTTGCGAGGTCAGGCAGACTCGATCCGGTGATCGGTAGAGATGATGAGATCCGGAGGGTGATTCAGGTACTTTCCCGCCGTACAAAGAACAACCCTATCTTGATTGGCGAGCCTGGCGTCGGGAAGACTGCTATAGTTGAAGGCCTGGCCCAGAGGATAGTCTCGGGGGATGTCCCTGAAACGTTGCGCGATCGCAGGGTCGTTACCCTTGATATGGGTGCACTTATAGCAGGCGCTAAGTATCGCGGTGAATTTGAAGAAAGGCTCAAGGCAGTGCTCAAAGATGTGGCAGAGCGCCAAGGCGAGGTAATCCTTTTCATTGATGAGATCCATACCTTGGTAGGGGCTGGGGCGGCCCAGGGATCGATGGATGCATCGAATATGCTGAAACCGGCGCTTGCAAGGGGTGAGCTTCACTGCATAGGTGCAACGACCATAGATGAGTACAGGAAATATATAGAAAAAGACGCTGCACTCGAAAGACGTTTTCAGCCGGTACTTGTGGATGAGCCTTCAGTGGAAGATACGATCGCGATACTGAGGGGGCTCAAGGAGAAGTATGAGGTACATCATGGCGTAAGGATAAAAGACTCGGCCATAGTGGCGGCGGCTACCCTTTCGCATCGTTATATTACAGATCGTTTCCTTCCTGACAAGGCCATTGATCTTATAGACGAGGCGGCGGCCAAGCTCAGGATTGAGATAGATAGTCTGCCTTCCGAGATAGACGAGATAGAGCGAAGGATCATGCAGCTTGAGATAGAACGCGAGGCCTTAAAGAAAGAGACAGACGCGGTCTCGCAGGAGAGACTTAAGAAAATAGAGCAGGAGCTTGCAGATTTAAGGGAAAAAAGCGATGCCTTAAAGGCCTCGTGGCAGCAGGAGAAGAGTTTTATCAAAAAGATTCGGGATATCAAGGAACGTATGGATCAGCTGAAGGTCCAGGCCGAGAAATATCAAAGAGAAGGCGATCTGAACAAGGTCGCGGAAATACTTTACGGAGAGCTGCCGAGATTAAAAAAAGAACTCGATGAAGAACAGCGGCGCATTGAAGAGATACAGAAAGGCGGCGCTGGTATGCTCAAGGAGGAAGTTGATGCAGAGGACATAGCATCTATCATCTCAAAATGGACAGGTATCCCGGTAACTAGGCTTATAGAGGGCGAGAAAGACAAGCTGGTTCATATGGAGGAGCGTCTTGCCAAGAGGGTGGTAGGCCAAGAGGCGGCTATAAAGGCGGTTTCAAACGCGGTCAGAAGGGCTAGGGCAGGGCTCCACGATCCGAGGCGGCCGTTGGGCTCTTTCATATTTCTCGGTCCAACCGGGGTAGGTAAGACAGAGCTTGCGAGGGCACTAGCCGAGTTCATGTTTGATACGGAGCAGGCAATGATCCGTGTGGATATGAGCGAATATATGGAAAAACATGCAGTCGCTAGACTTATCGGTGCGCCACCCGGCTATGTTGGCTATGAAGAAGGCGGATATTTAACAGAGGCGGTGCGGAGGAGGCCTTATGCCGTAATCCTGTTCGATGAGATAGAAAAGGCCCATCCAGATGTATTCAATATCTTACTCCAGATCCTAGATGACGGCAGGTTGACGGACGGCAAAGGTCGAACGGTGGATTTCAAGAATACCATCATAATCATGACCTCTAACATAGGAAGTGATCTCATACAGGAGATCAGGGACTACAAGACCATGGAACAGAGGGTCAACGAGGTGCTGCGTCTTTCCTTTAGGCCGGAATTTCTGAACAGAGTGGATGATAAGATAATATTCCATCCGCTTGAGAGGCTGCATCTCATAAAGATCGTTGATATCCAACTCGGGCACCTGGCCGAGCGCCTTTCCGAGAACAAGCTCATGCTTGAGGTAACCGACAGGGCAAAGGAATGGATCGCAGAGGCTGGCTATGACCCGTCATTCGGCGCCAGGCCGCTTAAACGGGCCATCCAGCGTTATATCGAGGATCCGCTTGCCATGAAACTTCTTGAAGGGGTATTTAAAGAGGGGGGCAAGATAGTGGTGGATATAGACGAGAATGGCCATGTGGTCTTTTTTGCTGGTTGATTAAAATGCCCTTGCATAATCAGCGCAGGATTGCTGGCTGTGCAAGGGCGCTAACAGACGACAAGGGATATCCTGATCATTTTATCTGTCAGTATTTTTATTTCTCAGCCCTTCGGATATCTCTTCCACCTCGGAGGCGCCTTTAATGTAGAATTTTTCCTCATCTGGTTCTAGACGTTTCAATAAGCTAAGAAATTCACCAGCATGAACACGTTCTTCGTCTGCAATGTCTTTTAAAACGGCCTTTGAAAGTTCATCGTCGATGGATTCGGCAATCTGCATATAGAGCTGAACCGCTTCATACTCTGCCGCTATAAAAAAGCGTATGCCCCTTATAAGCTCTTCATGTGTAAGTTTTCGTGAATTGACAAGGCCTGAAAAAGGATTTCCGAATTCCGGCATAGAAGACCTCCTTTTGTTTCATTATTTGCAATAAATACTACAGCATCTTGACATCATGATGCAATCTTATTAGATGAACAACAAGACTTTGGGATGGCCGCATGTCTATGGTTGCAGTTTTGCATATATGGCAACAAAATTTAATAAAAGCAATTAGTTAGGTATTTAGGGAGGATTATTATGCTAGTTAAAGACTGGATGGTCTCCAATCCTATAACTATTGACGAAAATGCATCCATCATGAAGGCAACTCAGCTCATGAAAGAGCATAATATAAGGCGGATACCGGTAATCAGACAGAATCGCCTGGTTGGGATCGTAAGCGACCGTGACATAAAAGAAGCGGCCCCATCGAAGGCCACGTCTTTGGATGTACATGAGCTCTATTATCTTTTGTCTGAGATCAAATTGAAAGACATAATGACCAAGGAGCCGATAACACTCAAGGAGGACGATTCAGTGGAAAAGGCTGCTGTGATAATGCTTGAGAATAAGATATCGGGCCTGCCTGTGGTCAATGACCAAGGCGCCGTTACAGGCATAATAACCCAGACCGATGTCTTCAAAGTGATGATAAGCATTACTGGTATTTACCGGGGGCCGATACAGATCGCCTTTGATCTTGAAGATAGACACGGCGCAACCGCAGAGGTATTGAACCTCATCCGTTCTAGACAGGCTAGCCTTGTAAGTGTGCTTACATCGCAGGATCATGTAACGCCGGGTCGCAAGGAGGTATATGTGCGCATAAAAGATATACCTGAAGACCAGCTTAATTCATTAGTAAATGATCTCAAAAAGGTGGCCAAGGTCTTATATGTCAAAAGGGAGATATTGACTGATATACCGCGAAGGCCTAAAAAATCCTAAGATTTTGAAGTCGTTTTGTTTGGGGATGGAGCATTTTTAATCCCACTTTTAATAATCCCACCTCTCTTCTGTGCTAGAATTTAAGCCACGTTGGTAATTTAAGTCTGCCGGAGTCAGAGGGGGGTGGGTTTGTTTCTTTTTGTTGAGTGGGCGTCTGTTGTTGCGGCGGTTGGGCCGATTCGGAGGTTTGCTGGACCGCTTCCGAAGGCATTGGTTCAAGGGCTATGTCAGGGTTGTCGTCTTTTTGATCGTAGGGTACGATATCGCCAGTATTTTTATCGAATGCCACCATGGTTACGCCTTTAGGTATGTCAAAGGCGTCTTTTTTCATGTCTTTCTTGGTTGTTTCCATAAAAGACGTCCAGATCGGGCATGCGGCCCTTCCGCCCGTTTCTAACCTCCCAAGAGATTGCATGTCCTGCCTGCCCACCCAGACTCCTGCTACGGTTTCGGGCGTAAAGCCGATAAACAAGGCGTCTTTGTAATTGTCCGTGGTGCCGGTCTTGCCTCCTGCCGGGATCCCCAAGGTCTTGGCATAGATGCCGGTACCCTCCTGTATCACTGCTTCAAGCAGCGTCACCATCTGATATGCCGTAATGGGGTCTGTTGCCTCTGAGACGGATGGCTTAGATTCTTCAAGTATATTGCCATTTTTGTCTATAACCTTTTCTACAAACATAGGCCGTACCGTCTTTCCAAGGTTTGGAAATGTGCTGTAGGCCTGAACGAGCTGTATGAGTGGTACGGCTGACGATCCAAGCGAGATGGATAGATCGTTCGCCAATGGGGCCTCGATCCCCATGAGGCGGGCCGTCCTCTGAATGGCCTTTACACCTACCATCCTGGCCAGTTTTACAGCAATAACATTTCTTGAAAGCGCCAGGGCCGTCCTTATGGTGATAGGTCCCATATATTTCTTGTCAAAGTTCTCAGGCATCCAAGGGTGTTGAGAATCGGGACCCGTAAGGGATATGGGCTCGTCAACCATGATGCTGTTTGGGGATATGAGCTTTTCGGCAAGGGCCGTAGTGTAGACTACAGGTTTAAATGCCGAACCGGGCTGCATCTTGCCCTGTGTTGCATAGTTGAATTGGGAAGACCTGAAGTCCTTTCCTCCGAGCATGGCCCTTACAGCACCAGTCTTGAGATCCATGGCCACGAATGCTGCCTGAAGGGTGTTAGGTAGTTCCTTGTCCTCCGGATATCTCTGGATGAGTTCTTTCAGGCCTTGCATTGTAGATTTATACGCCTGGATCTGCCATGACCTTTTCAGCGTTGTTATAATAGTTAACCCGTCATTGAATAATTTGTCCTCTCCGTATTTTTCTTCAAGTTCTTTTCTTACCTCTGACAGAAAGTATTCAACCCCTGGCGTCTGCGGTATCTCTTCTGGTTTTAGGATGATTGGGGTCTTTTTGGCCTTTTCCGCCTCCTCTTTTGTTATAAAACCATCATCCACCATGCGCCTTAGTACATATTCCTGTCTTTTTTTAGCAAGGGCCAGGTTTCTGAATGGGGAATAGCGGCTTGGTGCCTGTGGAAGACCTGCTAACATAGCCGTTTCCGCCAGATTGAGCTCATTTACATGCTTGCCGAAATATGTCCTGGCTGCGGCCTCTATGCCGTAGGCCCCATGCCCAAGATAGATCTGATTGAGATATATGGTGATTATTTCATCTTTGCTGAGTGCCTTGTCGATCTGCCAGGCTAGAATGGCCTCTTTTATCTTTCTGATCCAGCTCTTCTCCGGACTGAGCAGGAGCGACCTTGTGACCTGTTGGGTGATGGTGCTTGCGCCTTGGACGATGCCGCCCGCCTCTATGTCCTTTATTGCCGCTCTGAGGACACCTATGAGATCCACACCTGGATGTTCGTAAAAACGAGCGTCTTCGGCGGCAAGAAAGGCATTGATCACCCTCTGGGGTATCTTGTCTCTCGGGATAGGCCAGCGTTTTTCATTATACCAATAGGCTAGTATGTGGTGGTCTTCGTCATAGACCTCTGTCACACGCGGGGGGTTGTATGAGCGCAGGCGCGATATGTCGGGCAGGTCGAGGATCATGTATCCCACCAGCAGCGCACCTACGATGATGGTGACAAGCATGGCGGAACCTATAATGATGCCTATTATGGGGCCTATGCCCCACGGCTTTTTATGTCTTTTTAGACCTTCATTGTCAATATTGGACATAAATTTTTTAATATACCTGATGTTAAATTTATGATGCAATATATAACTTTATCAACTTTCTGACCTACCATAACAATTCTATCTATCTTAATTAGGTGCATCTCCAGCGCCATACAAACTAGACAAAACATGTACTATAATTTTTTATATTTACACAAAAAATTGACAGTAGCAAATAGGGGATATATAAACCATATTGGCCAGGTGGATTTAGTAGATATCTTACATGTCAATCTGATCAATCTGACTACCGATCGGATTTGATGGAATTTTTTAATATAATAATGTATAATGCCATGTTGGTCACGCTTTCGGCCCTTTTGAATATGTCAATAGTCGCTCCATCCACCTTCCATCCGCCGTAGGTTTGATGTTGATCTCGATCCCGATGTCCATCTCACTCCTCTTTTTGGGACAGATGGGGGCTTGGCGAGTATTGGACGACATTGATCAAAAACATTGATTTCAACAAGACATTGATGGTCGGCATGCTTGGTTTTTTGCTGTTTGCATTGGATACTGGGTCAAGGCGCACAAGGAGGGTAAGCCCGGGGATGTAGGTAAAAAGCAAAGGTCTCTTACAGAGTTGGAGATGGAGATTGCTAGGCTCAAACGGGATTTGGCCCAGATCAGGATGGAGCGTGGCATATTAAAAAGCGGCTGCATACTTTGCGAAGGAGTCGCAGCGAGGTATGCGGTCATGAAGTGGATGCGGCTCAAGTATCTGTTTCTATGATGTGCCTATCTTGAAGGTATCAAAAAACGGTTATATACGGCTCAATCGCAGACCTTCAAGACATGTCAGGGGGAGCAGAGGCTTGGTGGAGATAAGGGCGGCACACAAGAGGACCCGTGAGCCCTGTGGACCAGGGGATTATAGATTGACCTTGCCAGGCATGGCGTCAAAGTGGGGATTTTCAGGATCAGACGGATCAGGAAAAAGCTGGGGATATATTGTAAACAGAAAGGGAAGTTTAAGGCGACGAGTTATTCAAGGCATACATTACCCGTGGCGAGAACCTGCTCAATCGGCAATTCAAGGCTAGGGCCCCGAACCAGATATGGCTT
>NZ_JBMFRG010000020.1:0-32097 GCF_049968175.1 Dissulfurimicrobium sp. | reverse complement strand
GGCGATCCCGCTGACCCTTAGACCGATATTTTCTCGACCGTAAGCCATGCCATAGGTATTGGTATGTATCTGAAGTGGAGATGGGCGGCATACGCCATATAAATAATCGGCAAGGCCCATATGCTGCAAAAAATTGGGGTCTACAGAGGGATCGGCAATGTAGTTGGCGCTGTAGACTGTGTCGTGGATTCGAATGGCTATGTGACCAAAGGGGTTTTCCAGTACAATTCGTTGTGGTTTTTGTGAGGTTGAATAGGAAAGAAGTAGCTCCAGTTCTGCCGGGACCTGTGCGTCCAGTTCCGCCAGCGTCTCGTTCATATTCAGGACAGGTGCCCCGTTTTCGACGCCGAAATCTGGTGGTGGTACTACTGGAACGAATGTCTCGTCCAGGGCAAATTCGGCGATCCTGGCGATATTGATGTTTTCTTTGAATTCCCTTTGGGCCTTGCGCATCGCATCCGCGCGTTTACGGTCGGCAAGGAGACTGTTTACCAATTTACCTGCGTGCTTAGGGTCAACGGCCTGTTCCGCCACACCGAGCCGAGTAAAAAGGGCTGCATTTTCTCGTTCATGGCCGCTGACCGCATCAATGAGGACGGTAGGCGTGCTCATGGCAAAGGCCTCTACAGGGGTCATACCGCCGGCCTTGGTAATCAGGATGTCTGCGGCCTTTACCCATGAGAGCAAGTCGTTGTGAGGTACCAGACCGAAGACGCGTATGATTATGCGTTCTGCCAGCCGTCCCTTAAGTTCGTTGAGCATGGCCTGTTGCCTGGTATTTTTGCCGCACACGGCTATAATTTGTATATGATCTTGATAACCCTCGGCAATGCCTTCTATTATGGCTGAATAATTGCTGACCCCTTCCTTGCCGGACGTAATCACTACGGTGGGCCAGTGCGCATACAGCCCTATGGCGTTTAAAATTGCCTCTCGACCCCTATCATCGTTGCAGATACATACCGGTAGACCACTGGTGACTACCTTTTCCGCCGGTACCCCTGCCGCCAGCCAGCGCGATTCCAGCTCGTGATGGGCAAGGAATGTACGATCAATACGCTTGGATATCCGCGGCAGATATCCTTCAAAGAAATCCGTGTGCAGCCAACCGATCCTAATATCTGTTAATAGACCCTTTTCGCGCAGATTTCCGAGCACCTGCGCCGATCCATAATGCGTGGCAAGGACAGCATCCGGCGCCAGATTTTTCAGGAATTCAAGGACCTTTTCTTCAGGGTAGTCGTTTGGTAGTTGCGATAGCGACAGCGCTGAATTTCCTCGCGCCTGCACGTTGTGAAAGAGGGCGTCGAAGCACTCCGGGAGGTTGGCTGCCACAAACCAATACAGCCTTTCGTCGATCCTGCGCCAGATTGGGTGCATGAACTCACGGATATCCTGGAGAAGTACCTGCGCCTTTGGGTTTAGTTTGGATATTTCCTCTTTAACGGCCTGCGCCGCGCTGATGTGTCCATAGCCTATGGAGGAATAAAATATGACGATCTTTCTATTTGGGTAAGCGCTCATCTTTGCCTCCAATGGATTATGTAACATAATATTTATTTTATTGCATTTTCTTCAAAGAAGATAGAAGCTTGAATCTGCGAGCTTACACTATAACCAACTTGTTTTTAACGGCTTTTTGTTTGTTTTAGGTGAATCGCCAAAGATTATTTGCGATAGAGATCTAGGGTCACCTGTCCAGGGTCCTAGATGTTTACGAAACGGCAGCTCAGGGAATTTGACTTGACGTTTGAGTGACTACTCGGGTAAGAAATAGAGAATAAAGTAAGTGGAGAAGAGAAATGAGGCTTACAAAGAAGCAAATCGTCTTGCGCTTAGTGATACCCCTGCTTGTCCTGGGGGGCGTAGCCTTTTATGTCTTTGGTATCTATAAAAGACCGTCCGGTAATGTCATAACCCTTTACGGCAATGTGGATATACGCCAGGTGAATTTGGCATTTGACGCATCGGGCAGGATAGAGCGGATGCTCGTGAAGGAAGGTGACGTTGTGAAATCTGGTCAGCTCCTTGCCGAGTTGGACGTCACGCGCTATGAGGCAAATCTGAAAAAGGCTGAGGCGCAGGTAGCCTCTCAAAAAGAGGTGGTTGCAGCCCTGCTTGCAGGCACGAGACATCAACAGATAGCGGCTGCCCGCGCCAGGGTGAGGAGGGCGGAGGTGGTGATGAGAGATGCGGAAGCCAATTATGGGCGTCTTAAGGGGCTGGTGGACAAGGGCCTTGTGTCAAAACAGGCATTCGACGATGCGGAGGCGAACTTCAAGGCGGCCAAGGCTGAATTGGACGCAGCCCATCAAGACCTTGACCTTGCCGTGGAAGGACCGAGAAAGGAAGACATAGCAGCTGCCAAGTCCACACTAAAGGCCTATGAGGCTGCACTTGATTATGCAAGGCGCGAATTTGAAGATACCAGACTCTATGCCCCATCCAGTGGGATTATTGAAAACCGCATCCTTGAGCCAGGCGATATGGTCTCACCGAATACCCCGGTCTTTACGCTTGCGCTTTTTGATCCTGTCTGGGTCAGGGCCTACATCGATGAGCCGGATCTCGGCAGGATCAGGCTTGGGATGCCTGCAGAGGTAACTACTGACAGTTTCCCTGGCAAAGTCTATAAGGGATGGGTAGGTTTTATCTCGCCTACTGCCGAGTTTACTCCAAAGCCAGTCGAGACGACTGAATTGAGAACCAAGCTCGTTTATCAGGTACGCGTGTTCGTGTCAAATCCACAGGGCGAGCTGCGCCTTGGTATGCCGGCCACGGTGAAGATTGTGTCTTCAGACGGTGCCGGGTCGAAAGGCACCGTTGCTGGAGAAAGCTAATAATTATGTCGGCCTTGGAAACCGTTCAAGCGTCAGGCAGTGTACCTGTTGAAAGACCTGCAGCGGCTGTTTCCATAAGGCATGTCAAAAAGATGTTCAAAGCTGGATCACGTATTATAACCGCCCTTGACGACCTGTGCATTGATGTGGCGCCTTCGTGTATCACGGGGCTTATAGGTCCTGACGGTGCGGGAAAGACCACGCTCATGCGTTTGATCCTTGGCCTCATTTTACCAGATGAAGGCGAGATAACGGTCTTTGGTACGGATGTAATAAAAGACCCAGGGGTGGTTCAAAAGGATGCTGGTTACATGCCACAGCGTTTCGGTCTGTATGAAGACCTGACGGTACTTGAGAATATGGAGCTCTACGGTGATCTCAAGGGTCTCCCGGCCGATCAACGCAAAAAACGCTATGAAGACCTCTTTAAGATGTCAGGCCTTGCGCCATTTACATCCCGCCTTGCAGGGAGACTTTCGGGCGGCATGAAGCAGAAGCTTGGTCTCATATGTACCCTCCTGAGCAGTCCGCGACTCCTCATCCTCGATGAACCGACTGTTGGTGTGGACCCTTTGTCGCGCCGTGAGCTCTGGACGATAGTGAATCGCATGGTGGAGAAAGAGGGCATGACGGTCATTTTGAGCACGGCATATCTTGATGAGGCCGAGCGTTGTCAGGATGTGATACTCCTGCATGAAGGAAGGCTTATAAAGCAGGCTGAGCCAAAGGTCTTTACTGATATGATGGCAGGTCAGAGTTTTATGGTTACCGCACCGTCTCTTGGGAAGCGGGCGCTCAGGCAGCGGCTTTCTGGTATCAAGGGCGTAATCGACAGCACCATTCAGGCCGATGGGGTGCGGCTTGTAGTTAAAAAAGGCATGGATACAGCCGCTTCTGTGTCAGACGTCTGTCCACAGGCTAATGTCAGCCCTGTTCCGGCCCGTTTTGAAGACGCATTTGTCTTTCTTGTCCGGCAGAAAGAGATCCCGTCCTCCGTTGGTCCTCTGATGCGCGATGCCGGTCTTGATGTCTCTGCCGCCTCGGATGTCGCTAACGGCGTGATTGATGTCGAGATCCAGGCAGTCGAGTGTCAGCCGGAAGGCGCATCAAATTTGGATGATCTCCATGATGTGATTGTTGTGAAGGGTCTTGAGCGGTGGTTCGGCGGGTTTTGTGCGGTCAAAAACGTAAGTTTCTCAGTAAAAAAGGGCGAGATATTCGGGCTTTTGGGGGCAAACGGCGCTGGCAAATCCACCACCTTCCGGATGCTCTGTGGCCTTTTGCCGCCAAGTGACGGACACCTTGAGGTCGCAGGCGAGGATTTGAGGCGCGCCCCTGCCAGGGCCAGGGCGAAGATCGGCTATATGGCCCAGAAGTTTTCCCTCTATGTTAATCTCACCGTGGCCCAGAATCTGAATTTTTTTGCAGGGGTCTATGGTCTGAACGGGGCACGGAAGAAAGAGCGCATCAGCTGGGCGCTTGAGGAATTTGAGCTTGAGTCATATAAAGATACGACAAGCAGCGAGCTGCCGCTCGGCTACAAGCAGCGCCTTGCCCTAGCCGCGTCGCTTATGCACGAGCCGCATATACTCTTTCTGGATGAACCGACCTCCGGGGTTGACCCGATAGCCAGGAGGGAGTTCTGGACAAGGATCAACACCCTTGCCGAGAGCGGCGTGACCGTCCTTGTAACTACGCATTTCATGGAAGAGGCCGAGTACTGCGACAGGCTTGCCATCATGGCCCGGGGTGAGGTGTTGGCGCTCGGGGCGCCGGATGAGCTGAAGGCAAAATATCTCCCAGATATCAAGCATGCAACAATGGAGGAGGTATTTATTTCGATATTGGAGGGGAGGAGAGAGAATGTCCATTGATCGCGTAAGGCTCTTTGCTCTTATGAAAAAGGAGACGCTTCAGATCGTGCGCGATCCATCGAGCATAGCCATTGCTATTGTATTGCCAGTGGTGCTCCTCTTTATATTTGGTTATGGGGTTACTCTCGATGCGAGGCATGTCCCGATAGGGGTGGTGATCGATAACCCTGGGCCGGAGGCCGCTGATTTTGTAAGCGGACTCCGGCAGTCGGAGTATTTCGAGCCCATTGGATTTAGCTCTATAGGCGAGGCACAGCTGGCCATGATGAGGGGAAAGGTGGATTCAATCATCTGGTTCAAATCGGATTTCGCCAGAAAGATAAAGGAAAAGGATGCGTCTATAGGCGTCTTCGTAAACGGCGTCGACGCCAATACGGCGCGTCTGATTGAGGGATATCTTACAGGGGTTTGGGGACAGTGGCTTACGAGGCGCGCTCTGATGTCATTCGGTGCAGGCCTTGGTCAGGGGGCAGTGCTCGAATCAAGGATATGGTTCAATCCAGAGGTCAGGAGCAGAAACTACCTAGTACCTGGGCTTATAGCGGTCATTATGACCTTGACCGGGGCGCTTCTTACGGCCATGGTTGTGGCAAGGGAGTGGGAACGGGGCACAATGGAGGCCCTGATGTCAACTCCTGTCACGATAGCCGAGATATTGGTCGGCAAGGTCATCCCCTATTTTATGCTCGGCATGGGCGGTATGGGGCTTTCAGTCTTGATGGCCGTATATCTGTTTAATGTCCCGTTTTATGGTTCATACGTCGTGCTTTTTATTGCGTCGTCTCTCTATCTCCTCGCCGCGCTCGGCATGGGGCTCTTGATCTCGACCGTAGCGAGGAGTCAGTTCGTCGCCGGTCAAATGGCGATCATTGCAACCTATTTACCCGCATTCATCCTCTCCGGTTTCATCTTTGACATACGGAGCATGCCGTTTCCCATCAGGGTCATAACACATGTGATCCCTGCAAGGTATTTCGTATCGATACTCCAGACCGTCTTTTCAGCAGGGGATGTCTATCCGGTCATATTTGCAAACGCCGCAGCCCTTGTAGTTATAGCGTCTTTTTTTATGGGTGTTGTGGCGATAAAGAGCAAAAAGCATCTGAGGTAGGAAAACATGTTGGCTAGGGTTATATCACTCGTGATAAAGGAATTTCTGGCCCTTTTAAGGGACAAACAAGGCAGATTCGTCTTGATCGGTCCGCCTGTCATTCAGCTTATCGTCTTTGGCTATGCCGCTACATTTGATCTTAAAGACGTCCCCTATGCGATCTATGACGAAGACAGGAGTCCTGCATCCAGAGAGCTTATAGCGCATTTCGATGGCTCGAGGGCCTTTGAAAAGGTGGCCTATATCCTGGACGAGGGGTCCATCAGACCCATTATAGACGATCAGAAGGCGTTGATGGTCCTTCATATAGGGAGGAACTTCGAGCGTGATCTCTTGGAGAGGCGTCCTGCGCCGGTCCAGGTGATAATCGACGGCCGTAATTCCAACACCGCCATGCTGGCCCTGAATTATGTAAACGAGATAGTGGCCAGGTTCAATGAGGATCTGGCGATGCGATATGGCATTGGCGGTGCACCTGTCCGGCTCGATATCCGCGCTTGGTTTAATGAGAATCTTGAGAGCAGGTGGTTCATAGTCTCGGGAATCGTCGGTCTCTTGACCTTGGTAGTGACGCTTATAGTGACTGCCCTTTCCATAGCTAGGGAGCGGGAGGCCGGTACCTTTGATCAGCTTCTGGTCACCCCCTTGAACCCGTTTGAGATTCTCCTTGGAAAGACCATTCCAGGCATGATAATTGGCCTTATTGAAGCGAGTTTTATTATACTTGTGACGGTTTACTGGTTTGACATCCCTCTGAGGGGCAGCGTCATCGCCCTTTATCTTGGGCTCGGTCTCTTTATTTTATCTGCAATAGGTGTAGGTCTTATGATCTCATCCTTTGCTGTGACCCAGCAACAGGGGCTTCTGGGTGCGTTTTTGTTTCTGGTGCCGGCTGTGACGCTGTCCGGCTTTGCGACACCCATCGCCAATATGCCGGTCGTCGTGCAGAAATTGACACTCATAAACCCGTTTCGATATTTTCTAGTGGTGGTCCGGGAGGTCTTTCTGGAAGGGGCTGGGGCCAGACTTTTGGTCAATCAATACTGGCCCATGGCGGTCATTGGGCTCGTAACCCTTTTTACTGCCGCATTGATGTTCAGACATAGGATGTATTAGGCCTGTATCTTATCCAGCATCGCGGCCAAGTCTTCCATCCGATATGGTTTGGGCAGGGCCGCTGCAAAGCCATATTCCTTATAATTAGACATAATCGGATCCTGTGAGTAGCCGCTCGACACGACGCCCTTGCACCCAGGATCTATCTTTAACAATTCGGGCATGGTCTCTTTTGCGCCCATGCCGCCTAGGACCGTGATGTCCATGATGACCGCACTCACTGGGCGGCCTTCATTCATTGCGGCTTTATAGAGGTCGACAGCCTGTCTCCCATCTCGTGCCGTCAAGACCTGATATCCCATGTCTTCAAGGAGTATTTTGGCCAGTTCGAGGATCATCTCGTCGTCATCCATGAGTATGAGCCTCCCGTCCCTTTTTGTGTGCTCGCTTGGTCCGACATGTAGGGTATGACCCAAGGCATGCCCTGATGATGCAGGTAGATAGATTGTAAAGGAGGCACCTTTGCCTTTGTTTGAACTGACCGTTATGTGCCCGCCGTGCCTTGTAACTATGGAGCGAGTCACCGCGAGACCAAGGCCGCTCCCCTCCGTCTTGGTGGTGAAATAAGGCTCAAAGATACGGTCAAGGATGTGTTGTGGTATTCCTGAGCCACTATCCTCGATCGTCAGCTTTACATAACGTCCTGGTGCAAGCGGTATATCCTTTTCTCCTTCGCACCCAGTCTCGTTTGTATACTCGAGATTCTCGGCCCTGATAGTGATGAGGCCGTTGTTTTTCATGGCCTGTCTGGCATTTAAAACAATGTTTTGGATGACTTGGCTGATCTGACGTTTGTCAACGCTGCCAGCCAGAGGTTCGGGGCGAACTCGTAGTGGCATATAATGCTGGCGCCGCTCAATACAAATCCGGCTGTGTCCTTTACTATTTCCTCAAGAGAGGCGTCTTCTTTCACCGGCTCACCGCCCTTGGCGAAGGTCAGGAGCTGATGCGTAAGGCCTACGGCCCTTTCGGCTGCCTTGAGGGCTGGCCTAAGCAGCTTTTCAAGCCTCTGTGGTTCATTTATGTGGCTCAGGGCGGCGCTGATGCCTGAGTGTATCGGGGTCAGGATGTTGTTGAAGTCGTGTGCTATACCGCCTGCCAGCAGGCCCACTGATTCAAGTTTTTCAGCAATTAAGGCCTGTTCGACTAGACGGTTGTGTTCAGTTATGTCCCTGAAGACGAACACCGTTCCGATTGCGCAACTCGAGCTGTCCAGTATGGGCGAACAGGCGTAGGCGCAGTCGAATCCACCCCTTGTTTTTGGTACGAGACTTTCCCTGCCGCGGCTTTCTATGAGTCTGTTCTGCGTCAGCGCATCCCTGACTGGATCGATATTATGCCCGTTTTCATCATTGATGGTGAATATCTCGCCGATCTCTTTTCCGATGGCCTGGACATGGCTAATCCCCAGGAGTCTTTCGGCCGTCTTGTTTATGAGGGTAACTTTTGACGAAAGGTCTGTGGAGATAACACCGTCGCCCATGCAGCGGATGGTGACACTCAGGCGTTCCTCGTTCAGTTGTGAGGCCTTGAGCGCCTCGTCCCTCTCGGCCCCCCTTTCCTTTACGATCTCCAATTGCCTTACTATTTCGGCCATATTTTCCTTGACCCTGCCTACCATTCCTTCAAAGGCGGCCTTCAGCACCCCGATCTCCATAGGGAAACGGCCTTCTATCTCGACCCCGTAGTTGCCCTTGGAGATCTCCATCGCATAGACCGAGAGGGAGATGAGCGGTGCTATGATAAAGCGATGCACTGCGAGCGCAAGAAGGGCGGCCAGTGCGAAGGCCGCTGTAATGGCAGCGAGGCTGATCTCCGTGAAGCGCTTGTGCAGGGCATGGATATCGTCAATATTGACCCCTATCCCGACATATGCCTGCCATGGCGGGTAATATCTGAGACAGGCTATCTTCTTTGTGCCGTGCACCGTATAGGTTGCGACCCCCCTTGCCTTGCCGTCCATCTCATTTAAGAGCCCCCGGACCACGCCGT
Source organism: Dissulfurimicrobium sp. (assembly GCF_049968175.1). Taxonomy (NCBI): domain Bacteria; class Deltaproteobacteria; genus Dissulfurimicrobium; species Dissulfurimicrobium sp. Next base: position 23,164 of record NZ_JBMFRG010000020.1, on the reverse strand, counting down.
TCTGACTTTTCAGGTCCTAGATGTCATTGCCTATAAGGACGGTGCCGTCTTTGGTTATTACTAGCGCAGTGCCGGGGACGATATAGGTTTTTGACGAGAGATCTCTGGAGAGGTCGCGCAGGCTGCCAGCCTTTAATGTTGCCAGGTGTTCAGGGCTGTCGTCAAGGCCAAGGATGCGCAGTTCCTCATAACGTTGGTCGATTTTGTTTAGGCTACCATCTATCCTTTCGAAGATTCCCTCTGTTGCCAGGTTGAACGCAAGGTCGTGCAGGGACCCTTCGGCCACGAAGAATATGGGCAGGGCCGTTGCTGAGGCGAATAAAAGCCCGAACAGAAAGGAGAGCGTGCGAAGGGACTTGACGGCCATGGCAATTACCTGATGACGAGATCGGCGGTCTCGAGGGCTTGGAGGTCAATCGGGATGAGGAACATCTTGGACGTAGTGAGGTTTATGAATAGCATTTGCCTTGCGGCCTCCGGTGCGATTTCCCCGGCTTTGGTGCCCGTTAAGATCCTGGCGGCCATGAGACCCGCCCGGAATCCGCAGTATGAAAAGGGGTTGAAGTAACCTGCCAGTGTCGCCTTTTCTTTAGCAAGCCTCTTCTTGAGCGCCGTTTCGTCCACGTCAAAGGCGTAGGCTGTGACTATTGGGACTCCTAGCTCGTTAAGTTCCTTTACATATCTCATGCCGCCGACAAGATAGCAGACGGCCTGGACATCGCTGCGCCTTATCACCCTTGTCACTTCGTTCATGCCCTTCGCAATGTCTGGGTAGATTACTTTGACTGCGCCGGTCTCGGTGACGGTTTCAAAGGCCTTTTTGTAGGAGAGGTCTGCTGGGATGCGGGAATCATACACATAGGCCATGCGTTTTAGACCGGGGATGAGCGCCATTGCCAGGCGCAGGACTTTGCCGGGTGGATACATGAGATAGACGCCGGTTATGTTCAAGCCGGATGGATGGCTAAGGCCGGGTACCAGTTCCAGAGCCACGCTGTCCAGTACCGGGACAAATATTTGCGGGGTGTCCGAGCCTTTCAGGGCCTGTTTTACATATAGAGAGACCCAGCCGCAGGTGACGAAGAGGGCCGCTTTTTTCTTATAGCGCTTCACAGCGTCCAGCACCTCAGGAACCGAACGTTCATCCTTCCATCTGGTAAGGATGTCGATATAGATCACATCCCTGCCCTCCCTTAACCCCTGTGATGCCATGGCCTTTTTAAATCCGTCCACAACGCCTTGAAAGGCCATAGGTTCTATGGGATAGCGGATTATGACCACCTGTTTTATATCTTCGTCCGCCGCGATAATGGGTTGAGAAAGGAATAGGACAGTGGCGGCAAAGGCAAGGAGGAATATGAATCTTTTCATGTCTCCGTCCTGGTTAATAGAGGCCTATATGCCTTTAAGGCCGTATATACGATTGTGTTTTGCGCTGCTGCAAGAGGCCTTAGGCCTGCCCCTTTGCATAATCTTTAGCGAAATATGTTATTATGATGTCGGCGCCTGCCCGTCGGATGCAGGTCAGTGATTCATCTATGGCCCTTGCCTCGTCTATCCAACCCGATCGGGCCGCTGCCTTGATCATCGAGTATTCGCCGCTTACTTGATAGGCCGCTATGGGCAGTGTGAATTCCTGTCTCAGGAGGTGGATTATGTCAAGATAGGGCATGGCCGGTTTGACCATGAGGATGTCAGCGCCCTCTTCAAGGTCCAACATGGCCTCGCGAACGGCTTCTCTCTGGTTTGGCGGGTCCATTTGATAGGAGCGACGGTCTCCGAATTGTGGGGCGCTGTCAGCCGCCTCACGGAACGGACCATAAAAGGCGGAGGCGTATTTGACTGCATAGGACATGATAGGGATGTGTTCAAAGCCATTTTCATCCAAGGCCTCTCTTATCGCCCCGATCCTGCCATCCATCATGTCGGATGGTGCAACCATGTCGGCCCCAGACCTTGCATGGGAGAGGGCGATCTTTGCGAGAGATTCGAGTGTTGCGTCGTTTTCCACCCCGTCTTTGGATACGACGCCGCAGTGGCCGTGCGATGTGTATTCGCACATACATACATCGGTTATCACCACAAGGTCGGGAGCTGCTTTTTTTATGGCTGGCACAGCCTTTTGAACGGTGCCGTGCTGCGACCAAGCCTCTGTCCCCCTTGAATCTTTGTGTTCAGGTAGGCCGAAGACTATGACCGCAGGTATCCCGAGGTCGAGTATCTCTTTTGCCTCTTCGGCGGCCTTGTCCACAGAGAGGTGGAAACAGCCTGGCATGGCGTTTATCTGTTCCTTGATCCCGCTCCCAGGGATGATAAAGAGCGGATATACAAGATGTTTTACGCTCAATTCCGTCTCGCGCACCATGGCGCGCAGGGCCTCGCTACGCCGCATCCTCCTTGCCCGATACTCAGGAAACATCATGGCAACCACCTCTCTAATATCTCGATAACCCTTTGATCTGAAAAGGGTTCTTCCAGGCAGCCGCAGCAACCTGCATCTTTGAAGCGCTCCCGTTCCTGTGTCGATGCCTCAGTACAGATGATGATTACAGGTATGTCTTTGGTATTCGCCGATTGCTTTAGGAGTACACTGAAGGAAAGGGCATCCAATACGGCTGCATTTCTCCTTATAACTATGAGGTCGGGGAGTTTTTCGACAGCCAAATCAAGCGCCTCCTGGCCGTCTTCAGCAAGTATGAGCCTCAGTTTAAGCCTTTCGGCAGCCGTTTGGAACTGTCTTCTTATCCTCTCGGATGTGTCGGCAAGCAGTATAGTTTGATTTTGTTTCACATCGCCTCGCTTTTTTGCGGTGAACGATAACTTGCACGGATGAGTCTATTGATATAGGATTCGATGCCCTTCACCGCCTCGGCTGGAATGCTGAAATTTTCCTGGCCGGTCTTCTCTTTGATGAGCGTCAGACCGTATTCCAGGATATTGCATATAGTTTCGCACGCTGTGCGTAGGTTTTCTGGGTCATCAAGGCAGCCTTCAATCAGCGCATCAATCGCCTCTTCTTCGAAGATGATTTTTATGCCGCATCTGTCAAAAAAGGCGTCTTCGTAGCCTTTTATCTGCTCAATCCGGGAAAGGATTGTTTCTTGGGCCGCATCTAGGCACATGTCTTGCTCCAGGATCAGACGGTTTATCATCTTTAGCCTGTTTGGGTTGAAGGGCACATCCGTATTTCGCCAGCACCTCGACACATCCACTTCAATGCGCTCCATGAGGTCTCTTTTTTCGGCATCCACTATCTCCTCATATCTCTTGATAAGTGAGTGGTCATAGGGGTGAGACAGGAGGCCCTTCAGGGCAGTTTCTGGATCTTTGACCAGCTCTTCGGTTACGAGCAAGAATTTGATCTCGGTGGACGGCAATGTTTTTTCAAAGGGCATAAGGGCCTTTTCCATGACGCTTACCAGCGCCCTGGCCCCGGTGTGCTCTTGATATGCCTGGGCGGCAAGCAGCCTCAGGGCGTCGTCTTCAAACCTGAGATCTATACCGTAGATCTTGAAATCCTGTTTTTTCCCTCTGACGACCGCACTTTCAGGATTTTTGAGTATCTGATAGAGATCGTCCTCGCTCAATTCATGGAGTACGGCTACAACAGGAAAACGGCCTATAAACTCCGACTCGAATCCGTATTCGATAAGATCCTGCGGTTTGACAAAATCCAGCCAGTATTCGTCGTCTTTTATGCAGATATCCGCACCAAAACCGATACCCTGTCTGGTGAGTCTCTTTTTTATAATCTCCGAGAGCCCTGAGAAGGCGCCGCTTGCAATAAAAAGGACATCGCGGGTATTTAAGGTCTTCTTTTCCCTCTTGCCAGTCTGTCTGTATCTCTCTATGGCCTCTATCTGGGAGATGGGATCATGTGGTACGCGCAGATCGACCTCGGTCTCTTCGAGGGGTTTAAGCAAGGCCCTCTGGACGCCGGCGCGCGAGATATCAGGTCCATGTACATTAGGCGACGATGCTATCTTGTCTATTTCATCTATATAGACAATGCCACACTGAGCTAGCTCTATGTCACCATCGGCCTCTTGGACAAGGTCGCGGACAAGGTCTTCGACGTCGCCCCCGACATAGCCTGTTTCGCTGAATTTGGTGGCGTCTCCCTTGACGAAGGGCACGCCCAAGCGATCTGCTATGAGCTTTATAAGGAATGTCTTTCCTGAGCCAGTAGGACCGATGAGTATGATATTGTTTTTTATGTTGCCGGGCCCATGCGCCTGTACGCTTTTGCCCATCTTTCTTAGGTATTCTATGCGATTGAAGTGGGTGCAGATCTTGGTCGCTAGGATGGCCTTAGCCTTTTCCTGTCTTACGACGAACCTGTTGAGCCAGGCCTCCAACTCCTCGGGCTTGAGGTTGAAGTGTATCTTATGTCCGCCATGCACACCCCTTCCCGTCCCATCGGAAAGTCTTTTGTGGTCAAGTTCTTCTGGCAAGAGCATGTGTGATATCACGCGGACCTTGCCGCCGTATCGTTTTGAGAGATAGTCGCTTATTTCTTTCTCTAGGTCTTTTTGGGACGGGACTTCCCTTGCCGCCGTTTCTTTAGTGGTGTCGCTGTGCATTGGTTCTTCTTTAGGACCCAGATCGTTTTTTTGATTATCCATAATTAATTATATTTTTAATGGCAGTTAGACAGGCTGTAAAGTAGACAACTGCTGCTTAACAATTAATCCATCGTCTTGTTTTTGACAAGGCCGTCTAGGGAAGGGCGATGAGCCTTATTATTTTCATCTATAAAACCGTACTGAAAGTTGAATTTATTTGACATAAAATTCGTTATATATTAAAAATAATTTCATAAATAAATTCAAATTATTTTAAGCTGTAAACTGAGAATTATGAAAGGCATCCGATGCCCCCGAGTTGCATATCTACTTGCCACCACAATGGTCTTTGTTCTCTCTATCTATATCGGGCTGCAGTAAAGATAAAGATAAAGAATCGAGACAAGACCAAGAAAAAAACAAAGGCGTCATACGACTTGACAAGCTCTCCGCCCTTCCTGAGAAAAACAGCACAGGCGGCCCGCAACCCCTGAGGGTCGCGGTTGCCGCCATTATCTCGCCGGAAGGGACTGTTGAGTCCTACAAGCCGCTTTTAAAATATCTTGGAAAGGTCACTGAAAGACCTGTCAAACTTATACAGCGGCGCACTTACTGGGAGGTAAATGAGCTGATCGCAAAAGGCAGGGTCGATCTTGCCTTTGTCTGCACAGGGGCCTATATCCAGCAAGGCAGCGACAAAAAGATGTCCCTGCTGGTTACGCCTCAGATAAAAGGCAAAGTGACCTACCGTGCAGTCATAATCGTGCCCTCCGCGTCGAAGGCGAGGACATTTATGGACCTCAAGGGAAGTGTCTTTGCCTTTACTGACCCCCTTTCCAATACGGGATATCTCTACCCTGCATATCTGATCAAAAAGGCCTGTTATAAGCCTGAGGATTTTTTTAAACGCACCTTTTTCACCTACAGCCACGACCGCTCCATACAGGCCGTGGCCCAAGGGCTTGCGGATGGGGCGTCTGTGGATGAAATCGTCTATGAAAACGCCATAAACAAAGACCCAGGCATAGCAAAAAAATCCGCATCATACTTACCTCGCAGGAGTTCGGAATGCCGCCGGTCGTAGTGCCGCGCGAGCAGAACCCAACGGAAACAAAGAGATTAAAAGACATCTTTCTCCGCATGCACAAAAACAGAGACGGCAAAACCGCCCTCTTTGCCCTGGGTATTGAGAAATTTGTCGAGCCAAGGCCTGCCAGCTACGAGGCCTCTTGCATAGACTACAAAGACCAGCCATGCAAAAAATAGCCACACAAAACGATCGGGATGCAGCCATTCCTGGAAAAACACACTTATCTTCCAGACTTTCCTTTTTCTGGAAAATGGCGGATGCCGTGCCTTTGAATCTAAAGATCATTGGCATGGTCGTGGGCACCGCCATACTCATCGGGACCTTTACCACACTTCAGGTCTATCGGGCCATGGAGCAGGAGTCATACAGACAGCTACGGGAGATGAGCCGCTCCATAGCAAGGGAGCTTGCAGCCAGGAGCCAGGATTATATCCTCTTAAACGACATGTTCGGCCTTACCCGTATGCTCAAGGATGCTGTAAAGAACCTGCCGGACCTCCGTTATGCCTTTATTGTCTCTCCAAACAAGGAGGTCCTTGCGCATACCTTTGGATCTTTTAAGGGTGGAGCATGACGCCCAGGCAGGCGTTGGGACCAAAATGCTTCAAACAAATGAAGGGCTGGTATTGGATTCATCCGCCCCCATACTTAACGGGGACATAGGGGTTGTTCGTGTGGGGGTTTCAGGGAAGGGCTCTGAAGACGCCATTACAAGGCTTATAAAGGCCCTCGTCTTTACGACACTGGGCGTGATAGTGCTTGGGATCGCCTTTTCAGGGCTTCTCACATGGGTGATTACAAGACCTGTCATGATCTTGCTGAACGCCACGCGCATTCTCACAGAGGGTGATTTTTCAGTAAGGGCGCAAAAAAATTCCGGAGACGAGATCAGCCAGCTCACATCGGCCTTCAATCAGATGGCAGCAAAACTCGAAATGGCTGAAAGGGAGCGGCTCGAAAGGGAGGGGATAAGAAAGGAACTCCTTCAAAAAACCATCACCGCCCAGGAAGAAGAGAGAAAGCGCATAGCAAGGGAGCTTCACGACCAGGTCGCCCAGTCTCTTGCGTCTCTGATGCTGGAGCTTAAATACCTCGATCAGACGCAAGAGCGCAGGCTCATAACAGAGAGCGTCAAGCGTCTGAGGGCCACCCTTGTCAGCGAACTTGAGTCGATCCATAACATAGCCGTTGAGCTTAGACCGTCGGTCCTGGACGACATGGGGATCACCGCGGCTCTTGAGATGTATGCGGATAAATTCATGGCAAAATACGGGATCAAGGTGGAACTCTACATATACGGGCTTAAAGACATACGCCTTGAGTCCTATATCGAGACAAGCCTCTATCGCATAGTACAGGAGGCCCTTACGAACGTCGCCCGTCACTCAAAGGCGGATGCGGTGACTGTCATAATAGAATTGATCAACGGAGAGATAAGGGGTATTCTGGAAGATAATGGGGTTGGATTCGACATGGTGGCAAAGACCAGAAACAGACTTGGCATCTACGGCATGGAAGAGAGGACAAAACTCCTCGGAGGTGAATTAAGGTTGAATCCGAGCCTGGCCAGGGCACGATGGTGACGTTTACCATACCCGCGGGTGTCTCAAGCGAATCGCCTCGATGAAAAAGACGCGGGTAATAATAGTAGATGACCACACGCTGCTCCTTGCAGGACTCAAGATGCTCATTGACGCGCAGGAAGACATGGAGGTGGTCGGAGAGGCGACGGAGGCCCATGGCGCTATCCAGGCCGTGACAGAACTCAAGCCTGATTGCGTTCTGCTTGACATATCCATCCCTGGTGCAAGCGGGATTGAAATACTCCCTAAGCTACGCGAAAATTCCCCCGAATCGCGCATAATCATGCTCACCATGCACGAAAATCAGCAATACCTTGAGCGGGCCATGGATGGCGGGGCCGCGGGGTTCCTCCTCAAAAAAGCCATGGACGAAGACCTGATTTACGCCATAAGATCAGTGACAAGGGGAGAGATGTATATCTCTCCGAGCATGTTAAAAGGGCTGGTCGGAAAGATGGCGAAAGGACCTTCAAAGACCGGCGCAACCCTTGAGGACAAGGAGACCAGACTCTGGGAAGGCCTGAGCCCAAGGGAAAAAGAGGTAATGGAGAACGTCGCCAGGGGCTTTACATGCAGGGAGATCGCCGAGCTCTGTAACCTCAGCGAAAAGACTGTAACTACATACCGGTCAAGGGCCTTCATAAAACTGGGTCTCCAGAGCCGGTCCGAGCTCGTGGCCCTGGCGTTGAAACTTGGCATCCTGAAAAAAGACGATGAGATGTAATCATTTTCCCTACAAATATCTCTTAAACATAGACATTATCCTGACATAACCCCGCAAGTCCCTTCCTTTAATTCCTACAAAAGTATCAAGCTTTCCCCGCTTATTTTTTTATTCAACAACCCTATGATTCCATATCATGATTACAAAATCATACGAGGGGGCTGTGAATGGCCATAATTGACATCGAACCTCAGGAAGAAATACGGCAAAGGATGATGAATGACCTCAAACGCGTCCTTAAAAAACCCATGAATAAAAGGCACTGGGTCATGGTGATCGATCTGGGAAAATGCGTCGGATGCCACGCCTGCACTACGGCGTGCGTGGCTGAAAATCACCTGCCGCCAGGGATTGTTTACCGCCCGGTCATGGAAAAGGAGATAGGCCGGTATCCAAATGTCAGAAAGACATTTCTGCCAAGGCCCTGCATGCAGTGCGACAATCCGCCCTGTGTCAAGGTCTGCCCGGCAAGCGCCACATGGAAACGGCCGGACGGCATAGTCGAGATCGACTATGACAAATGTATCGGCTGCCGTTATTGCATAAACGCCTGCCCATATTCTGCCAGGACCTTTGACAAGGGTTTTTATTATTGCGACGACACGCCCCTTGTCCCTGACTATGAAAAACTGCCTTCCTTTGAATACGGCAAGGAATGGCCGAGAAAGAACAGGGATGACTCCCCTGTCGGCAACGCGCGGAAATGCACCTTTTGCCTGCATCGGGTTGAAAAGGGTATCCTGCCCGCCTGTGTCACCACATGCCTTGGAGACGCCACCTACTTCGGCGATTCCAACGACTCAGACAGCCTGGTCTCCGCGCTGCTCGGCTCGCCGAGGCTCATGAGGTTGAAAGAGGAATTCGGCACCCATCCAAGCACATTTTACCTGGTCTAATAAAAGGAGGCTTGAATATGAAAAAACAGATCGCAAGCTTGATATGGCTTATCGCCATTATAGGATTCGTTATAGGGTGTTACGGCATATACCAGAGGTTCGCCTTCGGGCACAGGTTGACCGATTACGGCTCCTACATCCCATGGGGCCTCTGGGTTGCAACATATATCTACTTCATCGGCCTTTCTGCAGGCTCCTTCCTTCTCTCTACCCTCGTTTACGTGGTCAAGATCGAAAAACTGGAAAAGATAGGCAAGCTCTCACTCTTTACCGCCTTTGGTTGTCTGATAGCCGCGCTCATCTCCATCTGGCTCGATCTTGGCCATGAATTCAGGGTTTACAGGGTTATCCTCCACCCCAACTTCAAATCCATGATGTCCTGGATGGGTATACTATACTCAAGCTATTTCCTGGTCATCCTGTTTGAGCTCTGGTTTGCAATGCGGGTAGATCTCATCAAAACGGCCTCAATCGGGACAGGGCTCATTGCGGCTGTCTGTCGATTCCTCGCGCTTGGAAGTTCAGACACCTCGGATAAGTCAAGGGCCAGGGACAGCAGGGTCTTAAAGGTCCTGGGTTCCATCGGCGTACCCCTTGCCATCGCATTCCACGGCGGGGTCGGTATGCTCTTTGCTGTAGTAGGTGCGCGCACTTACTGGCACAGTGGACTGACGCCGATAGTATTTCTTGTGGGGGCGCTTGCATCAGGCGGGGCGCTTCTGACCGCCATCGTCTATGTCTGGGGACCTGACAGAAACAGACCTCAATTTGAAGACATGATGCGGTTTCTGGGCAAAATAGTCCTGTCCCTTGTCCTTTTAGACCTACTGTTTGAGATATCCGAATATTTTGTTGGCATGTATGCCGGTATCCCTGACGAGGCCATACCGATAAAGGCGGTGCTCTTCGGGCATTACTGGTACGTATTCTGGGTCGTCCATGTCCTTTTCGGTGTCATCGTACCTGTCTGGATATTCACCAGAAACGCCGTATCAAGACCTGTTGGAAAAACCAGTCCAGGGGCTATCGCCTTTGCCGCACTGCTGGTGGCAGTCACCTTTATGGCGCTGAGACTCAATATCGTCATTCCGGCCCAGATAAACCCGGAGATAGAGGGGCTTCAGTATGCCTTTATGGGCCCAGGACTTAACTACACATATCTGCCGACCGTATCCGAGTGGCTGGTTACTATCTGGATCACATCTTTTGGGCTGCTTCTCTTCCTGATCGGATACAACGTGCTCCCAATAGTAAACAAAGATGATAAGGAGGTTGCATAATGAGCGCCAAAAAACAGGAAAAAGATATGAAGACAAACAAGGTTATCGAGGTTGATGGCGAAAAGATACATATACAGATGACCCGCAGGGGTTTTTTAAAGAGCACTGCGTTCCTGGGCAGCCTTGCGGCGGCATCTCAGGTCCCGGGCCTTGGACTCCTGGAGACTGCGAGGGCAAAGGGTCTTCTTGGCAACAACTATCCATTCGACAACGCGGAAAACGTCATCTATTCATGCTGTCTCCAGTGCCATACCGCGTGCACCATCAAGTGCAAAATATTAGACGGTGTCATGGTGAGCGTGGCTGGCAATCCATATAGCCCTATGAACATGAACCCTCAGCTTTCATATGACACAAAACCCCAGGAAGCAGTCCTGTATGACGGTCGTCTCTGCCCAAAGGGCAACGCAGGGGTCCAGACCCTCTATGACCTGTACAGGATAAGAAAGGTCTTGAAGAGAAAGCCCGGCACCAACCGTGGTGAAAACAAATGGATCACAGTGGACTTTGATCAGGCCATAACCGAGATAGTAAACGGCGGTAACATCTTTGGCGAAGGAAATGTCCCTGGACTTAAAGAGATTTACGCGGTTCGCGACCCTGCCATTATGAAATCCCTGAAGGAAGACTCTGAAAAGGTCGCAAAGAAAGAGATGAGCCTTGATGACTTCAAGTCGAAGCACCAGGAATACCTCCACCTCCTTATAGACCCGGATCACCCTGACCTTGGCCCGAAGAACAACCAATTCGTATTCCTGGCCGGCCGTATCGAGGGTAGCAGGCATGAATTTGCAAAGAGGTGGACCAAGGACGCCTTTGGATCGGTCAACTGCTATGAGCACACAACCGTGTGTGAACAGTCACACCATATAGCATACAAGCAGTTTACGGCCTCATACGAATATGACAAGAAAAAATGGAAAGACGGCAAGGCCCATATGAAACCGGATGTGCCGAACTGCGAGTTTGTAATCTTTTTCGGCACAAGCCCGTTTGAGGCGAACTTCGGCCCGACGAACTGGACGTCATACATCATGAACGCCCAGGCGAAACGCAATTTCCGTTTTGCCGTGGTTGACCCGCGGCTCAGCAATACCGCGGCCAAGGCAAACTACTGGGTGCCAATAAAACCCGGTGGAGATGCGGCCTTTGCCCTTGGCATGGCGAGATGGATCATCGAAAACAACAGATATAATGAGGCCTACTTAAGGGCGGCAAACCGCGTGGCGGCCAAGGCAAACGGGGATACCACCTGGTCCAACGCATCTCACCTTGTCATGCTCTCTAAAGACGGGAAGCGCGGCGAGAGGCTGTTGAGAAGCGATGACTGCGGGCTTTCTCCATCTGATCGCTTCGTCGTAAGCGCAGGGGGAAAACTTGTGGCCTTTGACCCCTATACAGAAGAGGGCCAGCCAGTAGTGGGCGATCTCCTTGCCGAAGTCGAGATAAGAGGCGTCAAGTACAAGACGGCATTTTCGCTCTTTAAGGATGTCGTCATGGAAAAGGGCCTTGACGCGTGGGTCGAAGAGGCGGGCATCCCGGTCAAGCAGATAATAGAGGTCGCCAGGGAATTCACCAGCCACGGCAGAAAGGCCGTGGCCGACATGTACCGCGGCCCGGTACAGCACACGAATGGCTACTATAACGGCCAGTGCATACTCGCCCTAAATCTTATGGTCGGCAACGGCGACTGGAAGGGCGGCCTCTCGGCAGGAGGCGGCGGCTGGGATATGGACGGCGGCAAGGAGGGGCAACCCTTCCCGTTAAAGACGCTGCATCCCAATAAGCTTGGTTCTTTCGGGGTGTGTATCACCAGGGAGCAGAGGCATTATGAGGATACCACCATGTTCAAAAATATGGGTATCCGGCCAGGAGGACCTGGTATCCATATACCGACGATGTCTATCAGGAGGTGATCCCGAGCGCGGCCGACGGATACCCATATGCCATAGGGGTGCTCTTTATACACATGGGCACCCCAGCCCTTTCAGTCCCGGGGGCGAATTCGACCATCGATATCTTACGTGATCCAAAAAAGATACCCCTCGTATTGTCCGACGACATCGTAATCGGGGAGACCACGATGTATTCGGACTACATCTTCCCTGACACCGCTATATGGGAAAGATGGACAACGCAAAGCTGCCCTCCGAACATCTTGACAGCTTCAAGTACTGTGAGACAGCCTGCTGTGAACCCCCCCCACGGAGATATGCACTGTTTTCGGCCAGAAACAGCACATCTCGATGGAGGCCGTGATGCTTGCCATTGCCGAAAAACTGGGGCTTTCCGGTTACGGGCCGGACGGCTTCGGACCAGGCATGCCGTTTACCCATCGGGATGAATATTATCTTAAGTCTGTCGCCAACATCGCCTATGGCAACAAGGCCGGTAAAGACAAGGCGCCCATTGCGGATCAGGAAGAGCTCGAACTCTTCAGAAAGGCAAGGAGGCACCTTTCCAAGGCGGTCTTTGATGAAGAAAGATGGAAAAAGGCCGTTGGCAATGATGAAGATCTCTGGCGCAGGGTCGTCTACGTGCTAAACCGCGGCGGGCGTTTTGAAGACGCAAGCAAGGCATACGAAGGCGACAAGGTAACGCATCAATATAAAAATCAGTTCAACCTGTTCTGTGAGGCGGTGGCCACTGGAAGACACAGCATGACAGGGAAGAACTTCTCCGGTCTTCCAATTGCCGAGCCAGTGCGTGACGCAGCGGGCAGAGATATCCATTTCTCAGGCGAATTTCCATTCCAGCTCTTTACCTACAAACTGATCATGGGCGGTCAGTCAAGAACCATAGGTAACTACTGGACCATGGTGGCCCAGCAGGGGCAGCACTATGTTCAGATGAATAGACGGGATGCAGAGAAATTTGGCCTCAAAGACGGAGACCTGGTGCGTCTTGAGGGACCAACCAACCTCAAAGGGACCATCCCGCTCTTGCCGGGCGTTGAGAAACCTGTGACCGGCGTGCTCAAGACCGAGGAAGGCATACGCCCCGGAACCGTGGCTGTAAGCTGGAGTTACGGCCACTGGGCCTACGGTTCACAGGATGTGTCGGTTGACGGCGCACTTATCAAGGGGGACAAGAGGCGCGCAACAGGTATCTGTCCGAACTCAGTAATGATGGTGGATCAGACAGTCAAAAACACATGCCTCTCCGACCCGATCGGCGGGAGCTGTTCCTTCTATGATTCATGGGTCAGGGTGGTAAGGGCCTGAGGTAAAAGCGCTGACGATATGACAACGAGGACGTTGCTCTACTACACGGTCATCTTCATGACCCTCCTTCTCACACTGGACGGTTGCTCAGGCGATGGGGGCCAAAACCCTCCAGCCCCCGCGCCTGAGAACAGCCGCCAGACTGGGGCATTACCCCCAACAGGGGATGCCGCCTCGCTGATACAAAAGGGAGAAGATGCATTCAAGGCGGCAAGATACAAGGATGCCGTATCATTCTACAGACAGGCCGTCTTGCTGACACAGCCAGGATCCGCGGGGTCTTCAAGGTCTCCAAAGTCACCAAAGTCAGATGATGTCTGTACCCTCTACAACCAGGCGCTTCTGGCCTGGGCCGGGGATCAGTACCTCTCATCCATACCTAAAGACAGATACGAAATCCCGCCTGGGCGATTCTCGGCAGACATAAAGCAGGGCAAAAGGTATTTCATTGTCGATGTAAGGGAACCGTATGAATTCGACAAGGGCCACCTTGAAGGGGCGATAAATATCCCGCTTCGGGAGTTTATGAAACACCTTGATCTGCTTCCAGGGAAAGGGGCCTCGATACTGCTTGTCTGCCATACAGAGAGGCGGGCCAACCATGTGTTGGTGATCTTGAGGGAACTTGGATACTCAAATGTATATGTACTTAAGAGTGGCTATGAGGAATACCTCAAGTGGCTTAAAAATCCAAAAGAAGGGGGTGGTAGTAAACAAAATGGAGGTAAGGGTCCATCATCGCATAAACCTAAAAGTTCACCAAATGGTTCGGATGAAGAAGAGGATTTCGGATGTTGATGGGATGCTGGAGCTGATCACTGTAACATTTTTGTCATAGTCTCGTTACGGCTATGACACAAGAGGCGTTTAATAAAAAAGTATTTCCAACCATCAATAAATAAAAAGGAGGAAGTGAAATGGGAATCGTTTCAAATAGAACCAAGAGGGTGTCATGCCTGGCGTCGATATTCTGCGCGCTTTTGTTCATGACCACGGGCCTTTTTGGGAGCGCATGGGCTGCCGGCAGCTCCGATGACGCTCTTATACAGGTACTCATAAAAAAGGGGATTTTGACCAAGGAGGAGGCTGCTGTCATACAGAAAGAGGCGGCCGTCGCCCAGAAAAAACAGCAGGAAGAGGTGGTGAAAGAGGTATCAAAGAGCGGTGTCGCGCTTCCGGACGCCTTTAAGGGTCTCAGTATCAGCGGGCTCGGCTATATCGACTATTCAACAGGCCAGCAACCGCTTTCGGGCAACAGGTCCAAAAACTTTAACACATTTAATCTCACCCGTGGTTACCTGACTGTCCAGAAGGCGGTCACTCCATGGCTCAGTGGACGCATCACGACCGACATCACTAGGATCAGTACTGTACCTGGTGATAATGACTCCGGAAGCTGGGAGACCAGGATAAAATACCTCTATGTCCAGATGAATCCAAACGACCTAGGTCTGCTCACCAACATGAGGGCGGAGTTTGGGCAGGGCCACAACCCATGGCTTGATTTTGAGGAAAGCATAAATCCATATCGTGCACAGGGCACCATGGCTATAGAGCGGGCTGGTGTCTTTAACTCCGCTGATATGGGCATAAGCATGATAGGCAATATAGGAGGAAAGCTTGCCAATGCCAAGGCTGCGACCGGCAATGGTAATTATGACGGCCGTTACGGGAGCTGGCATATAGGTGTCTTTAACGGAAGCGGATACCATGACGCAGAGGCCAACAACAACAAGGCCCTGGAAGGCAGGATCTCAATCAGACCGCTTCCGGATATGATCCCAGGTTTTCAGGCGAGCTATCTTGGCATGTTCGGCAAGGGCAATAAGGATGGAACCGCAGGCTATGAGCCAAACTATGTGGTCAACATGGGCATGTTGAGCCTGGAAAATCCACTCTACATCCTTACTGCACAGTACTTCCAGACCACAGGCAATGCGGCTGGCACATGGACATTTAAAAGGGCAGATGGCAGCTATGACACACTCAGGACCGAGGGCTATTCTTTCTTCGGAAGGGTGAGATTGCCGTTCATCACAGAGAAACTCGCAGCCTTTGGCCGCTATGACCACTTCGATCAGGACAAGGACAACAAGATCACGAATAACGGCGCATACGACCTCTACATAGCCGGCCTCTCCTATGACATCTACAAAGGAAACATGGTGCTGGCCGACTTTGAATCCACCAACTATGACAACGACACCGGACTGAAGACCAAGATCCCAAGTCTGAACGATAAGCTGGGGAACGACTACAAGTTCCAGGTCGTATATCAATTGGCGTTCTAGGCCTTATTAAATAAGGCACTCTAAAGACCCCCCTGTCCTTTAAGGCTAAACCTTCATGAAGGCCTTAGAGACAAGTTCCGCTGCGGGCGAGATTATTTCGCCCGCATTTTTAAAGTAAAGGGAGGATATGGGAAAGTGGAATTCCTATATAAAAAACTACAATTTGTAATGCCCCTTGTCATAATTGCGGCGTTTTTTATCTTCAGCCCGGCTGTCTTTGCAAATGATGAGGCGTCTATCAACACCCTTATGGAGCAGATGAAAATGATCCAGGCCAGGATGTCCGAACGGGATTCCGCCCTTCACAAACTGGTGGAGGAGACAGAGGCCTTAAAGAGTGAGCTTGCGGATTCAGTTTGAGCCTGGACACACCAATGACAATATTTCTACTACAAATTCCAGTTCTCGCCGCACAGATATCTCCATCCGCCATGCGGTCATGGACTATACGTTCCGGAATGGCGTAGAGGCCAAGGCCGGAATAGTACCCTTGAGCGATGCCTTTGATGATATACTCTTTTCATCTGACTGGGACTACAACCCAGTGGCCCTCTCAATTGAGAAAGACCTCGGCCCTGGCAGGCTCAAGGTCTTCGGCGCACAGCTGAACGAAGGCGACGAGCCCATTGCCCACGATGATTTCTCTCATTACCAGATAGATTATAGATTTAAACCGACAGAGGGTTTTACACTGAACACGGGTGTCACCTGCGCCGATGTAGCTGACGCCTATGGAACGCATACCAAACCACACATCAATTATGGCCTTGGCGCCATGATAGATCTCGGAATGGGCCTGAAGGCCAAGGCCATCCTGCTTGGTTCCCATACCGACAGACATCTCCTTGCGGCCAGCAGAGACGGAGAAGGCCTTGCCTCCAAGATCGAACTCGCAGGAACTGTCGGAAAAGACAGATTTGGCCTCATGGGCACATATGCCTCAGGCGAACGTGACGGCACGGGATTCCTTCCGGTCATGACCCTTGCAAAGACCTATGGTTATTGGGGCTACACAGGGCTTCTGACTGTTCAGGGCCCGACTGACACGGGCTTCGATGGTGATGCAGTCAATATTTCAAATAACGGCTATGGTCTTACCACCTTTCAGACAAAATATATCTTTACATTAAGAGACGACACAGATATCTACCTTGGCGCCGGATGGTTTGGAAACAGCCGCACCCCAGATGGAAGGAGCAGCTATCTTGGGACAGACTTGTTGACCATATTGACCTATCACTTTACCAAGATACTCGCCTTGGATGCAGGGATGGCCTATGCCCATCTGGCCGACGGGGTAAGCGGGTACTCAAAAGGCGTGATTGGAGGAACAGCCTTCAACAGCAATACAGCCAGGGACAAGACGGCGTTTTTTTACAAGACTCCAGGTTAAATTCTGATTATTTGTGTGCGAAGGTTTTGTGTCGGGATTGAATTGCGGATTGCAGTCTTGCTGCGTTGGCACCAATCATTCTGATCTATCTTTCTTTAAAATACCTGATGAGGGCGTTCAGTGTCGTCATCGGGTGCGGAGGGCAGCCCGGAATGTAGAGGTCCACTGGCAGGAGGGTCTCAAGGGGTATGATCTCAGGGCTCCCCCTGAAAGGCCCGCCGGAGATAGCGCAGCTTCCGGCTGCGATTACCAGCTTTGGCGAAGGTACGGCCTCATAGGTCATTAAAAGCGCCCTGGCCATATTCCGGGTGACAGGGCCGGTGACGTGTAACCCGTCAGCGTGGCGCGGGGACGCCACAAACTGGATGCCGAAACGGGAGAGGTCATAAAATGGGGTGTTCAGCACGTTTGTATCCGCCTCGCATGCGTTGCAGCCGCCGGCTGAGACCTGCCGGAGTTGCAGAGACCTGCCGAAAAGGTCTTTGAAGCGCTTCTTTGCATTGGCTGCGATATCCGGGAGATTTCCATCTGTTATCAGGTGATCGCGTTGCGTTGCAGCGAGTTCAAAGTTGTTTGTAAATCTGATGAATTCCCCTTTGGATATCCTTTCGCACAGACCGCAGAAGACACAGCGTCCGAGGTCGATCAGCCTGGTTCCAGGATCAATAGCGTCCTGCGGGCATGAGGCTGCGCACTTCTCTACAATGTTCTGGTCGCAATTGAGGTTCAGCCTTGGGAGACCCTTAAAAGCGGGGTGTAGAGTGACCTCTTTGCCGGGATAATTGCAGGTCTTATAGCCTTGATGAATCCTTGTCCTTATTAATTTAAACATGTTTTCTTGTCCTCAAGAGGGTCATTATGCCCGCCTGTTACAGATCAAATCCGCAGTATGACAGGTTGAAGCTCTTGTTGTTCAAAGGGAAGTCCGATATCTCTTCGTTTCGAAGCGCCAGGGCCAGGCCCATCCAGTTGTGGAATGAAGGGTCTTTGATCTTGTAGCGAAGTATCCCGCCCTTTGAATCCGTGAGCACGCAATGCGAAAGCTCCCCCCGCCAGGCCTCGTTGATTGTCACCACCAACGAATCGGGTTCAAGGGCCGCATCTTCTTCAAGAGGCGCATTTAAGGTCTCTATCGGGCCGCGGCCAGTGAGCAGTTCAATAATATCAAGCGAATGCAGTATCTCTTCATATCTTACCCAGGCCCTGGACAATACGCCCCCGTTGGTCCTTTCATGAAGACATGGGGGCAACTCAGCATACTTTTCAGTTGGAAAATCACGTCTTGCGTCATAATCAATGCCAGAGGCCCTGCCAGCCACGCCTACCATGTCGATTTCCCTGCTCACTACACCGCAGCCTTCAAGACGGGCAAGTACTGTGTGGGCTGTAAAAAGGAGATCGGCCACCTCCAAAATTTCAGGCCTCAGGGCCCTGATCCTGTCAAGGATGAATTGTCTTGAGTCTTCGGAAAGACCCGCCGTTACGCCGCCGGGCCTGATAAGGCCCTTGCCGAACCTGTTGCCGGAGAGGACAAGTAGGAGGTTTAGAAATTCACCCCTTATTCTCCCGAAATATGCGGCGCACGAATTGAACGCCACGTCCCCGCTCAGCGCCCCCAGGTCCCCGACATGGTTGGCTATGCGTTCAAGCTCTAGTGCGACCGTGCGGATTATTTTTGTCCCATCGTCTATTTTTTTACCGCTTAAAGCCTCTATCGCCTGAGAAAAACAAAGGCTGTTTCCTATGGCCGTATCCCCTGCGATACCCTCTGCTATCACGGGCAGCCGTTTAAACGGGACCGAGGCAAGGAGTCTTTCTACCCCGCGGTGCTGATAGCCAAGCTGTATCTCAAGGTGCAAGATCCTTTCTCCGATGCACTGAAAACGGAAATGCCCTGGCTCAATGATCCCTGCATGTACAGGACCCACGGCAACTTCGTGTATCTCTTCGCCCTCTACCTGAAAGTAGGGATAATTTCCTGGTATGTCTTTATTATAGTCGTTGTCGAAGACGTCTTTAACCCCTCGCCAGTTGGTGTGATAACGTACCGGTTTCAGCCATGGGTGCCCGAGCGGGGTCAGGCCGAATTGTTCTGCTATCTCCCGCTCGAAGAGCTGAAATTTTATCTCATGCTGGCTCAGAGACTCGAAGGATTCAGGCGCCGTGGTCTGTATCGCATAGAGATGACCGCCCATTCTCATGACAGCCAGGAGTTGAACCGAGCCCTCTTCTTCATAGCCGAAGAATTCCCTTGAAGGGGCGTTGAAGTTCAAGGAAATATCCTGTTGAACCAGGGGGTCTTCTTTATAGCCAAAAAATTGCACCACCGAGGCGCCCCTGGCTGCTACCCGCAGAAGACCTTTGCAGAAATCAGCGAAATTCAGATAGGGTATGGCCCTGCGGCCGATCATTTCTCCATTTTTGATCTCCAGAAATTTATCCATTTATGCCGCCTCCTATGGTGGAGATGGCCTTTAATATGGTCTGGTAAAGCGTATCAGGCATCCAGATTGAAAGACCTGCAGAGACAAGAAGGAGGATACAGGGCGGCGCAAGGCGCATAAACTTTTCGCCAACCAGCAACTCGCCGTTAAAGTTGCCAAACGACATGCGGATCACGCCCTTTGACGCCCCGGCGAAGACAAGGATGAGGCTTATGATAAAGATGCCGAGGCTGATATATGCACCTTTTCTAAGTGCCCCCAGTATGATCATGAGTTCACTTAAGAATATGCCGAACGGTGGAAAGCCCGAGATGCCGGCAAAACCTCCCATGAATGAGATGGATGTGCCGGGCATGAAGAGCGGCATCCTGCCTGTCTCCTTGATCTTTTTGCTGCCATAGCCAAGAAGTATGTTCCCTGACGTAAGAAACAGCGAAGATTTTATCAGTGCGTGATGAATCAGGTGCAGCATGGCACCGAAGGCTGCAAGTCCGCCTATACCGGTTCCGAATGCGATAACCCCCATGTTTTCGATGCTTGAATAGGCGAGGAGGCGTTTGTAATTATCCTGCTGCATGATGAATACCGCAGCCACCACCATGGATATGAGCCCGAAGACCACGAGGATGCGGCCTGAATACCACCCAAGCCCAGCTGCCTGCATAATTCCGTGTGTCTTGTAGATGCCCAGAAAGGCGCAGTTTAAAAGCGCCCCGGAGAGCAGGGCCGATACAGGACTTGGGGCCTCGCTGTGTGCATCAGGCAGCCAGGTGTGCATTGGGGCGAGCCCCATCTTGGTGCCGTAGCCGATCAGGATAAAAATGAAGCCGGCCTTGAGCCATGTCGGATCAAATCTGCCTGATGCCCTTGCAAGGTCTGTAAAGGTGATTGGCACATTGATGTCGCTTGTATCTATGGCGAGGATGGTGAAAAAGACGCCGAGGAGGGCCAGAGCTATACCGACCGAGCAGATCATGACATACTTCCATGTTGCCTCGAGTGCCTCCTTTGATTTGTGCAGAAAGATAAGCGGCGCGCTCATGAGGGTGGTGGCCTCGATGGCGATCCAGAGGACGATGATGTGGTCAGTCACCGCCACCATGCTCATTGCGCCCAGGAAAAGTAGCATACAGCCTGCAAAGACCGGTTCGTTGTGCATCTCCACCTCTGCCATGTATGAGACGGTGTATGCCGCGATCAACAGGTACAGAAAAGAGGTCACGAGAAGCACTATCTGCCCCTCTGGAGCGATGCCAAAGTAAGGCGCCCAGTAGGGCGCGACGCCCTTCAGCCAGATTGAGGCCGTAAATGCGAGGTGAAAGACCCCGGCCATGATGAGCAGGAAGCGCCCTGCTGTTCGCGGCAGAAAAAAGGTTATGACGCCCAGAAAGACAGGTATGATAAAGATAAGCTCTAACATGGCGATATATTTTTATCCTTTTAGCCGCTCAAGAAACATGGTGTCAGCATCATCGAATGAGCGGCTTATCTGGTGCAATATGATGCCCATAATCATGATCCCGACCAGGAGGTCCAGAAGTACGCCGAATTCCACGATAAACTGTGTATGAGTCTGTTTGGCAAGGGCGGAGCCCGCGAGATATATGCCGTTTTCCATCATGAGATAGCCGATCACCTGGGTAATGGCCTTGCGTCTGGCCATCATCAGAAAGAGACCTGCCGCCAGGGTAGTGAATGCAGCTGGCAGGAGGAGTTGATGGCCGCTTAAACTTACTGGTTCCATACGGTTGCTGATGAAGGTCGCTACAAGGATTATAAAGAGTCCGGTCAGGATGGATGCATGATAGCCTACGATGGGCTCCGCATCCCTCTTGATCGAGACCTTGCGGCTTGCAAACCACAAAAGAAAAGGGATAATCCCGCCCTTGATGGCAATGAGCACCAGGAGAAAACCTATGTCAAGCCAGCTTGTTTGTTCATGCCTTTCCAGCAGAAACGGGACAAGGGAGACAAGCACCCCCTGAAAACTCATGATTCTTATAAATTCCTGAAGCCGGCTGCCGCCAATGGACAAAAGTACGGATAAAAGGATCAGCACAAGCAATACGTCAGGCGTATTGATCATTATTTTAGCTCCAACACGAGGATGGTGGCGAAAAAGGCAAGGGCAAAGGATGTAAGGATGAATTTTGGCACAAGTCCCATCTTGAATCTTGCCGTGATCGATTCTATGACACCGACTAGGGCATAGATTACCGAAATGGCCACAAAAAACGATGCAATGCCGGCAAACCCCACTGTCGGCCTTGAGGGAAGTACCAGGTTGGCAATGAAGGCCGCATAAAAAAAGAGTTTCAGGAATGCCCCAAGTTCGATAAACGCCAGGTCAGGGCCGCTGTGGTCCAGTACCATGACCTCGTGGATCATGGTGAGCTCCAGGTGGGTGGCCGGATCATCAACCGGAACCCTGGAGTTTTCTGCAAGTAGGACCATGAACATTGCAGCGATTACAAGGAGCAGCAGCGCCCCCTCAGGCCGCCAGAGGTTGATGACGTCCGGGCCGGTAAAGTAGCCTGTAAGGCTCAATGAGCCGGTAAGCCGGTAAAAGAGGACAAGGACCGTAAAGACCGCGGCCTCGCACAAAAAGGCAAAATAGGCCTCACGCGCCGCCCCCATGCCTTCAAAGGGCGAGGCCGTGTCCAGCGCCGCGCATATGGTGAAGAAGCGGGCAAGGCCGAAGAGATAGAACACCAGTATGACGTCGCCCTGGAATGAAAGGATGGGGGCTGCCCCGGCAAACGGCATAAAGAGCAGGGCGGTCATGGACGCCGCAAGGGAGATCACAGGGCTTAAACGGAATATAAATGTGGTCGAGGCGCTGTACACTGAGCCTTTGGCAAGGAGCTTCGCCAGGGTGAAATAATTGATGAAGAGAGGCGGGCCCTGCTTTCCGACCAGAAAGGCCTTTACCTTCTGGATGATGGTTGAAAAGAATGGCGCCAGAAAAAGAAAAATAATGAGAAGAACCAGGCCCTCCATAGGATTACCTCCAGAGTCCGGCAAGCAGCAGGGCAGCTATAGCTATCACGATATATGCGATGTAGAGCTGGATGTTGCCGTGCTGTATCCAGCGCAGGTGCCTCATAAGCCGCACTATGGGCAGGGCCATCCAATTGACCTCAAGGTCTTCTGCTATATCATTAAGCCTTGAATGATAGCTTGCCCTTGATGGAAACACCCCTGCCGGACCGATGTATTCCTCATGCACCGGTGCAACCGGCCGAAAAAATTCAAGGATGGATGCGGCAAAAGAGGCGCCGGTGTACTGGATCCTCGGACTCGGCCTGGTGAAGCCGCACCCCCATGTAGGACCAAGGCCCGTCTCTTTCGCCCTGTAAAAACCCTTTCGCATCATGGCGACTATCACAAGTAAGACTAAAAATACTACCGCACCGAGCGAGATATCCTTGCACAAGGTCATCAGGTCTGAATAGATTGTGTTGTCATAAGGCGTCTTTGCAAGTAGCGTGGCCGCCGCCATTGCTGAAGGTCCAACGAACAGGGCCGGGGCGAGTCCTATGGCAATTGAGCACACAGCCAGGATTCCCATTGCGTAAAGCATGGAAGGATCTGATTCGTGCGCCCTTCCGGCCTCATCTGTCCTTGGCTCACCCAGAAAGACGATGCCGATCACCTTTGTAAAACAGGCCACG
>NZ_JBMFRG010000019.1:0-34405 GCF_049968175.1 Dissulfurimicrobium sp. | reverse complement strand
CCGCGCTGAAAAACGAACGGGCCGAGGTGAAGCGGCTCCTGGAGGCGGCCATTCACTGTGAGCAAAAGGGACCGGATGCCAAGGCCGAGGCTCTCTTGGACTGGATCTACCGCCTCCAGGCCGAGGAAGGTGACCCGGACCTTAAGATATTGGTCTTTACCGAGTTTGTGCCGACCCAGGAAATGCTGCGCGAATTCTTGACCGAGCGCGGTTTCCAGGTGGTCTGCCTTAATGGCTCCATGGACATGGAAGAGCGGAAAAGGGTCCAGGAGGCCTTTGCCAATGAGGCGCGTATCCTCATTTCCACGGAGGCTGGCGGTGAGGGTCTCAACCTCCAATTCTGTCATGTGGTCATCAACTACGACATCCCCTGGAACCCGATGCGGCTAGAACAACGCATCGGTCGGGTGGATCGCATCGGTCAGACGCATACGGTACGCGCGGTCAACTTCGTCTTCGAAGATTCGGTTGAACATCGCGTTCTCCAGGTGCTGGAGGAGAAGCTGGCCATCATCTTCAAAGAGTTCGGCATCGATAAGACGGGTGATGTGCTCGACTCGGCCCAGGCGGGACAGATCTTTGATGACTTGTATATGGAGGCTATTCTCAATCCCGATGCAGTGGCGACGAAGGTCGACCAGGCTGTCAGGAGCATCCAGGAACAGGCTCGGGCTGTGCGCGAGAGCGCCTCTGTGCTTGGGTCAACCGAGGACCTGAACCCGGTTGAGGCCCAGCGGTTACAGGCCCATCCGCTTCCGTATTGGGTCGAACGGATGACGATGAGTTATCTCCGAGCTCACGGCGGTAAAGCGGAAAAGAAGCACGATGCCTGGAATCTAACCTGGCCTGACGGCGCAATAATGACCGGCGTCGTCTTTACCGGCAAGGAGGCGGAAAAGGGGCGGGCCGTCCGTCACGTGACCTTGGAAGACCCCAAGGTCCGTGGCCTGACCATGCGGCTTTCCCGGTTCGTTCCGGGGCAACCGGTACCGGTCATCACCCTCCCTGAACTGGCCGCGGAGATCACAGGCCTCTGGTCGCTCTGGCGGGTCTCCATCGCCACTGCCGATTGGGCCCGCCGCCGGATTATGCCCCTTTTCCTGTCTGACGACGGCCGGGTATTCCTACCGACTGCCCGGCACATTTGGGATCGCCTCTTGACCACCGCACCGGTCATCCTCCGTCATCTGGATGGCGAGACAGCGCAGCAGGCCTTCGAGCGGCTCCGGAAGGTGGCAGAAGGACAGGGGCAGACGATCTACGAGGAACTGATCCAGGCGCACCGGGCCCGCCTGGCGCGGGAACAGGAAAAAGGCGAGTATGCCTTCGCTGTGCGCCGCCGGGCCATCGAGCGCATCGGCTTGCCCCAGGTTCGCCACCATCGCTTGCGTCTTTTGGAACAAGAGGAACAGCGCTTCAGGAAAGAACTCCAGCGGCGGGCGAAGGTCATGCCGGAGCTGGTGCCCTTGCTGCTCGTTCGTGTGGAAGGTGGAAGGCATGAGTAGCTGGCGTGATCAGATCCTCAAAGAATTTACACCTCAGGTCGCCCGGCTGACCCTGGTCGCAGACCCCGACGGCCTGCTCCTGGAAGAGGGTGTGCTTGAGGGTATACGGGAACGGGGTTTTGAGCTGATCCCCTTTGATGATCACGTTGCCTTTCGCTATGCTTACGAATCCAGGTTTCGCTCCCGGTGGGACCATGGTGAAGAGACCGATCTGGTAGTGGTGTTGCGGTCGCCGTCGAGCGACCTCGCTGCTTTGCCCTACGACCTGTTACAGGCTGGCCGCCAACTCTCTTTCAACCTGGGCGATCTCTTCCCCAACCTCAGCTATCCCGTCGTCGCGGCCCTTGACCGGGCCGATCTGGATGCGTTATACGAGGCACAGACTAGGTATGCGCCGGGTCCGCTGGGTGATAATGCCACGAAGGAATTTGTCTTGCGCCACGTCTTCGAGATCGCACCAGAACTTATTAGAAAACCGTCGGACCTACTTAAGGTTCTCCTACGTCGCCATTACCGTCGGCAACGCATCCCGGCCATTCTCGATGAACGCCTGATCCAGGTACTCCGTTTGTCAGGCCTGTTTGATGACTGGCCGCTGGAGAGGATTGTCCCGGATCGCGAGGCCTTCTTTGCCTTCCTCCAGGAGCGTTGGCCGGCCTTCCTGGATCGCTGGGTGGCGCGGGAGGATGCATTCCATGAGGATACCCCTGGGTATGGCCTTGAGTTTTCAGGGCCGACGGACCTGCCCTTTGACCATGACGACGTCCGCGTCTATCTCGATAACCTCTTCTTTGATGGAATTCTCCAACCGGTTCCCCATCCCAGCGCGGAATCTCTCGCCAAAAGTTGGGTGAGCGTGGGTATTGTCCATTCAAAAACCCTGGACCGCCGGCGGCGCATAAAAGGGCTTTTGGACTCGGTTGAGAACACCATTCCTCAAAACGATGCCCGCCATTCGGACTGGTTTTCCTTTGCCTACCGGTGGGCGGAGCTCGTCGCCCTGGGGTTGGAGTCAGACGATGAGACGCCCGAAGGAGAGGAAGACCGGCAGCGCGTGGAAACTTTAAGACCTCAGATCGATTCTGCACTTGCCACCTGGGTGCTGAAGCGCTATGCCGGCCTCATCAGCCTGCCGCCTGTACCTCCAGCGATGCTCCATCACATCCCGCGGTTTCTCGTCCGCAGCTTGATGGACGACCCGCGGGCCAAAGTGGCCTTTCTCCTGGTGGACGGGCTTTCCTTGGATCAGTGGGTTATCCTGCGCACGGTCTTGGGGGAACAGGATGCTCGGCTGCGCTTTCACGAGAGTGCCGTTTTCGCCTGGATTCCCACCATCACCTCGGTTTCCCGGCAGGCGGCCTTTGCGGGGAAACCGCCGCTCTATTTCCCGGCGAGCATCCATACCACCGATAAGGAGCCGGTACTGTGGACCCAATTCTGGGTGGATCAGGGGCTGAAGCAGCATGAGGTGGCTTATGCCAAAGGTCCGGGCGACCTGTCTGCCGGCCAGACAGGCGGGGATCCGGACCGGATCTCCGACCTGCTGGCCGATACCCGGCTGCGCGTCGTCGGCCTGGTCGTCGATAAAGTCGATAAGATCATGCACGGCATGGAATTGGGCACGGCCGGCATGCACAACCAGGTTCGGCAATGGGCCAGGCAGGGCTTCTTGCGGCACCTTCTTGAACTTCTTTTAGACAGAGGGTTTCTCGTCTACCTGGCCTCGGATCACGGCAACATCGAGGCGACAGGCTGCGGACGGCCTGCGGAAGGGGCGGTGGCCGACCTCCGTGGCGAACGCGTCCGTGTTTACTCCGATCCGCAGCTTCGGGGTGAGGTTAAGAAACGTTTTCCGAACGCCCTGGAATGGCCACCCCTCGGTTTGCCCGTGGATTACCTACCGCTCGTCGCACCCGACCGCGCCGCCTTTGTCCGGGAAGCGGAACGTCTCGTGGGCCATGGGGGCATCAGTGTCGAGGAATTGCTCGTACCGTTTATCCAAATAGACAGGAGAGACCGATGATCACACGCAGCACTCAGATCGGCTTTAGCCAGCGCGTCCGCCTGGAGTGGTTGGAGAGGACGGCCAACCTGGTGCTGGCTGGGAACGACAAGGAATCGATTTACAGCGCCCTCCAGGAGCTGCTCCACGACAAGCTCTCCGTGGGAGGGAATGCCGAACGTGGCAATAGAGAAAAGGTTATAACTATCCTGATGAAGATCTGGGTAAATCCCTCGGTCGGCTTGCGTCCCCTCCAGAGCGATGGGCTGAAGCTTCTTTCCAGCCTGCCACGGGAGGACCATATCGTTGTTCACTGGGGCATGACCATGGCGGTTTATCCCTTCTGGGGGGCGGTCGCGGCCATTGTTGGCCGGCTGCTCCGGCTCCAGGGAACGGCCAGCCACGCCCAAGTGCGCCGACGCGTGATGGAACAATATGGCCAACGCCCTACGGTCAAAGATTCTGTCCGCCGGGTCCTGCGCTCCATGGTTGATTGGGGCGTCTTGCGAGACGCGAAGACGCAGGACGCTCGACGCGCCGACGGCACCTACGTGCCGGGACGTTCACTCGCCATCACCCAGGTCGAGCTTATTGCCTGGTTGGTCGAGGCCTTCTTGCACGCTCACCCCAATGGCTCTGTGGCCCTAGAAACGTTCCTCGATTCCACGAGCCTGTTCCCGTTCCGCCTCAAGCCTGTTTCAGCGGCTCATCTGGTCGCGGTCTCCAGGCGGCTCGATGTGTTGCGACACGGCCTTGACCAGGACTTGATCATGCTCCGCACGCCTGTCTGCTGTGACGCTCGCGGCGCAGGCAGAGAACGCCTGCCAGCGACGAAGGGAGGCGGATCATGAGCTTTCGCTTCTGGAGACGAATTAGGATCGCACCGGGCATGATCCTCACAAATCGGCAGGAGAGCCGATTTAGACGGCCGCAGGCCGCCCCGAAGGGCGCGCGCGAGCCAGGGACGGCGAGCGTCAACGTCTCCCGGAAGGTTGTGTGGTTGGCCGAAGGTATCGAGAATGAGACGCCGTCTACACCGCTCTGCTGCTTTACAAGGCCAGGGCCTTGCATGGTTTCGGGCCCCTGGACGCGGCGCGTGTGCCGTTGATATTTTGTCGTGAATATCTATCGTAAGAGACATAGACCTTGACCAGATAAGGAGAATTCAACATGTTGAGAAGGCAAATACGTGAGGGGGGTGTTTTGGCTGGGCGCTGTTGACTGGGACAGACGCCTTTTTGACTCTCTCATCCCGCTTCCAGAGGGCACGAGCTACAATGCCTACCTGATTCAAGGGAGCGAAAAAAACGCCTTGCTGGACACTGTCGATCCGCCGATGGCTGATGAACTGATGGCGCAACTGACGGATGTGGACAAGATCGACCTTGTTGTCTCTCATCACGCCGAGCAGGACCACTCGGGCACTATTCCTCGTGTTCTTGAGCGGTTCCCGGAAGCAAAGGTTGTTGTGACGCCCAAGGCCAAAGGAATGCTCATGGACCTCTTGAATATCCCTGAAAATGCCTTTATCACCGTCGAAGACGGCGAAAGGTTATCCCTCGGAGGCAAGACGCTCAGGTTCATACATACTCCTTGGGTGCATTGGCCCGAAACCATGGTGACCTACCTGGAAGAAGATCGCATCCTTTTCAGCTGTGATTTTTTCGGTTCACATATCGCAACAACTGATCTTTTCGTGACCGACCGAGGGCGTGTTTACGAGGCTGCCAAACGATACTTTGCCGAAATCATGATGCCCTTCCGGAGTATGATCGAGAAAAATGTCAAGAAACTCGAAGGGTACGACATCCAGATGATCGCCCCAAGCCATGGCCAGATCTACGATGACCCATCCTGGA
This sequence comes from Dissulfurimicrobium sp., assembly GCF_049968175.1. Classification (NCBI taxonomy): domain Bacteria; class Deltaproteobacteria; genus Dissulfurimicrobium; species Dissulfurimicrobium sp. Next base: position 29,039 of record NZ_JBMFRG010000019.1, on the reverse strand, counting down.
TCATGGATGCCTACCGAGAATGGACAGTGGCACCTCCCCGCAACTTGGTTGCGTTCTCTTTTGTGTCCATGCACGGCAGTACTCGAAAGATGGTCGATCACCTGGTGTCCAGGCTGGTGGAGAACGGGGTACGTGTGGAACTGTTCAACTTGGCCGTTGCTGACATAGGAAAGCTGGCCATGGTGCTTGTGGATGCGGCGACAATCGTCATCGGAGTTCCTACGGTCCTGGCCGGCCCCCATCCCCTGGCGCTCTATGCCACGTTTCTCGCCAACGCCCTGCGGCCGAAGGCGGAATTTGTCTCTATTATAGGATCATACGGATGGGGAGGAAAAACGGTTGAAATACTGGCGGGGATGATCCCAAACCTGAAGGTGGAGGTGCTCGAACCCGTTTTGTGTAAAGGACTGCCTAAAGACTCCGACTACACCGCCCTCACCCGTCTTGCCGATACAATAGCCCAAAAGCACAAAGAACGCGGTTTAGTGTAAGGTAAATCCATGAATGCGGTTTTTCACTACCCGTCGAACTGACCTCATGACTTATACCACGTACTGAAACGGAGAAGTTCGTGGCGCAGCTGGTTGTTCGAATCAAACGCGTCTATGACCGGTGGAGGAGGAAGACGGGATACGGATCCTGGTGGACCGAGTATGGCCTCGGGGTATGAGCAAGGAGCGACTGCACGCGGATTACTGGATGAAAGATGCGGCACCGAGTGCAGCTCTCCGGAAATTAAATCTTCGGTATCTTTCCGAGTTGGATGATAAGCCAGATATAATTCAATACTGGAATTAGCGGCAACCGGATCGGTGTTGGCCTTTTTCTGCACGAGATAATGTCACTCGCGCATAAAAAGGCGGGGTCGAAGGGTGGTTGAATCCCTAAACGAAAGGAGATACGTATGGACGCTATAAATGACCTTAAGAAGGAACACGAAGGAATACGGCTCATGCTGCAGGTGCTACAAGCTGTATCAAGGAAACTTGGCCGCGGTGAACGGATCAATGCCCAACACCTTGGTGGCATCATGGAGTTTCTCTCGATCTTTGTGGATAAATGCCACCATGGGAAAGAAGAAGAATTTCTCTTTCCGGCCTTGGAAGCAAGCGGCATTCCAAGGGAGGGCGGTCCGATAGGTGCCATGCTTGCTGAGCATGACCAAGGCCGCAGGATCGTTTCGGAACTCCGCGACGCCGTAAAAAGCTATAATTCGGGGGACAAATCCGCCGCAGACAGCATCAAGGAGCCGTATCGACGCCTATGTAGAACTGCTGACACAACATATAGAAAAGGAAAACACCGTCCTTTTTGTAATGGCGGACGCGAGATTGGATACAGCCAAAGACAGTGAGCTCGTCAAGGCATTCGAACGACTTGAAAATGAACGCATCGGAGCGGGAAAACACGAAGAGTTTCATGAATTTTTGCATGAATTGGACCATGAGTACTTGGGCTGGGGGGGGTAGACGGCAATGGGAAACATGCAACGTGGAACAGTGGGGAATAATAACCCACGCTTGCATCTAGGATTGATTTAAGAGCGGAGGAAGAGAATGTGAGCAAAAAGATTTACATTGATACGGAAGAATGTCTTGGTTGCCAAAGTTGTGTTGAACCTTGCCCCGATGTGTTTGGCTTCGATGATGGGGCAGAAAAGGCTTTTGTCATAATCGCCGAGGGAGGACCGGAAGTATTGATGAGGCCATTGAGTCATGCCCAGCAGGGTATATCCATGTGTAAAAAACAGGCTTTTTGTTTTGCATCGAATGATACGGCTGAACCAACGTATTCAATGTAAGAATACGGTCAACGGGCATCCTCGGGTCAAAAGAGGTCTTTTTGTATGCAACGCCGCTCATTGATCGACGGCCCGCCCTGATCAATAGCATCATCATCGTCATCGTCCAAAGAGAGACTGATCCTGCCATAGACGCCGTCATAACCAGGAGTTATATGCACATCACCCCTTCTCATCTTCATTATCCCCTTAAGTATCCGCTCAGGGACAAAAGATTTGAGCTCTTCCACCTCCTTCCATAAAAGTATATCCATTTCTGTCCCACCGATCTGTATGAGACGCCTATATTCTTTTCGCACAAAACCGGTTACGCTTTTTACCCCAAAGGCATCCGCTATGATCTCCTCTAGGGGGATTAGATGCACGCACGGCCTAGCTGAATCAGGGACAAAACCCTCCGGCCTGTCCGCCAGGGATTCGACCCTGTAAAGGACGCCAAGGGTCAGCGGGCCGCCGCAGACAGGGCAGATGCCGCTCGCGGCCCGACTTTCATCAGGACTGAACCGAACCCTGCAGGTCCTGTGGCCGTCCAGGTGGTATTTGCCTTCCTCAGGAAAAAATTCGATGGTGCCCTCAAGCCCGGACCTCGGGTCTTTTATTGCTAACATAATATCTTTATAGGTAAGCGGGCAGGAAAATACGTTGGACTCGCGACCGAGCCTTGATGGCGAATGGGCATCTGAGTTTGAAAGCAGCGCATATCCATCCAAGGCCGACAGCCGCCAGTTCATAGGTGGATCTGAGGAAAGGCCCGTCTCCAGGCAATGGATATGGCAGCTCTGTTCTTCAAAACACTCCTCTATCGAATCAAAGCCTGACTTTGCCCCAAATACAGAAAACCACGGCGTCCAGACATGGGCCGGGAGGACCAGGCAGTCCGGTGAGGCATCTTTGACTATCCTGACCAGGTCCTTTGCAGAAAAACCGAATATAGGCCTTCCGTCAGAGGCGATATTGCCAAGGAACGAAAAGCGCCTCTGGATATCTTCCGCCACCTCAAAACCTGGTGCAAATATCACAGTGTGTACCCGGCGACTCTTTCCACCTTGTGTAAATATATTCGAGACCTCAGAGGTCAGGATGAAGCGTGTCCCCTCTGGATCATCTTTTAGCACATAGATACCTGGTGTCCCCTCGATAAGCTGTTCTTTAAGTTCGGCAAGATAGCCGGGGTGCGTAAAATCCCCCGTCCCCACAAGGGCCAAGCCCTTTTCCTTTGCGGCCCTATTCATGGCGACCGGCCCCATGTCCTTGCTTGTGGCCCTGCTATAACGGGAATGGACGTGAAAATCTGCAAGAAAGATCGTCCGTTTCGATCTCCACTGCGACCTGAGGTAATTAGTCATCCGGCCCCCTTTTCCGTCCCGGCCGTCCATGAGGCAAGGACAGAGGCTATGGCTCTTATGGCCTTGGCAGCCTTCGAGTCGGGCGCGGTCTCATAAAACGGCCTCTGCTCCTTCACAGCCTTTGCAACAAGACTATCCCTCGGGACATGGCCTACATAATGGGTATTTACCCCCAAAAACCTCTTTATCACCTTAGAAAACCCCTCGTATATCTGAAGTCCTTCGCCCTCGTCCTTTACAAAATTGGAAATGAGATAAAAATCCTGCATGCCGTATTCGCGGTGCAAGACCTTGATAAGTGCATAGGCGTCTGTAAATGAGGTGGGATCCGGGGTAAAGATCACCATATTTTTTTTTGAAAAGGCATTAAACCAGAGCACCGATGGGCCGATACCTGCCGCCGTATCTATGATCACACAATCAAAACCGTGCATCAGCTCATTCAACACATCGCCTATTTGCCTTTGCTCCTCAGGCCCGAGATTTACCATATCGGGCACCCCTGAGCTTGCAGGTAGAACGCCGAGGTCTGGCCTTGGATAGACAATGACGCTCAGCGGGTCTGCAAGCCCGGCCATCACATCCCTGACAGTAACGCGGACCGTCAAGCCCAGCAGCACATCGATATTGGCAAGTCCCAAGTCCCCGTCAACCAGCAGGCACCTTTTCCCTGCTGCCGCCAGGGCGAAGGAGGCGTTTACGGCAAGACTTGTCTTGCCCACCCCACCTTTTCCGCTGCTTATGGAGATAATCACTGGCAGGGTGGTTTCTCTAAGGCCGATCTCTTCGTTCATAATTGTTTTCCCCATCAAAATTTGAATTTATTGCAATTAATAGCAAGGGCCCTGCATTGCTACGGCCCCCCATGCCAAGCCCATGCCGGTCTTGATGTGTAGATCACCATGTGGGAAAGGCTGGCGCCTGCCATGTCACAAACCCGGCGGGGCCATGCCCCTCACACCCCATCTGGCGACTGATCTAACCGACCGTTGTCATGCTTGTTGCAACGCATGAGCGCCTTCTTCTCATCGACACCAAGGGCGGTCTCATTCATAACCTTCCGCATCTCTCTGAAGCATACTCGGTCTCTTCCCTCCCTCTTTGCCGCAAGAAGCATCTCGTCGGCCGATTTTATAAAGGCCTCAGGCGAACTGAATTCATTCGCATGCCCAAAGACCTCTACACCGAAACTTGCAGTAAGGGATATTATAGAACCGTTTACATCAACAGGCGAGACGGCAAGCGCCTGCCTAAGGCGCTGGGCGCTCTTTACCGCCAGATTGAGCCTGGTGCCAGGAAGAACGATCGTGAACTCCTCCCCGCCATAGCGGCAGACTACGTCCATTCGTCTCACGTTTTTTCTCCAGATGCCCGCAGCCGCTCTGAGCGCCGCATTGCCGGCTTCATGGCCGTAAACGTCGTTTATCTTCTTAAAATGATCGAGATCGATCATGATGAGCGCGGTCGGGAGCCCGGTACGAAGCGTGCGCTCCATCTCGATATCCAGGGTTTTTATGAGATAATTGTAATTATAAAGCCCGGTGAGGCCGTCGGTCTCGGATAGGGACCTGAGACGCAGACACTCGTTTTTGAGATTTATAAACTCTTCGAGTATCAAACAATCATCCTTCCCTACAGGGCAACGCATCATAAAAAACCTTCAAATGGTAAAACGGCAAGCCGTTCTTCTTTTTTATCTTACAATAAATTAATATAATCTATTATTGACCAATGGTCACTTAAGGTTTAGCTTATTTTAATATCATTTAATCTATCATCAAAAGGCTGTGGAAGGCTCGAGACAGATTCTGATCTTCGTGGTAATTTTTAATTCCAAAGGTTGTTGAAAGATATGCTGTTTGAAATTGACGCTTTTTTCTCGAACATCCCGGATAAAATAAAAGATCTCTTTGATGGCGGACCGCTGTGGAAGGCGCTTGACCTATTGAAAGGACATATAAGGAGGATTATAAGACCGAACCTACCGGATATAGGTGATATATTTCAGCCCGGCCTTCCACTTGCGTCTCATGTAATCCTGCTTCCAGAGGGCTTCCTGACAGAAGGGTTTGAGATCGTCTGCAACGATGAGACCGCTGGAAGGATCGAGGTCTGGATCGAGGGCGAAAGGGTGCCCAAGGCCTCTCTCATATGCGCCGGCGCAATATTTTCAAACGATCAGGTCCAGCTAGGAAGCGGCGTCGTCATAGAGCCTGGGGTAATGATCAAAGGGCCGACGGTTATAGATGACGGCGTCGAGATCAGGCAGGGGGCGTATATAAGGGGTGATTGCTTTATAGGCAGGGGCTGTATAATCGGCCACACAACAGAGATCAAGCACTCCATCCTGATGGACGGTGCCAAGGCGGGACATTTCGCTTACATAGGCGACAGTATTCTTGGAATGGATGTAAACCTTGGGGCCGGCGTCAAGCTCGCCAATCTTACCTTTTCCAAAGGAAATGTAATCGTAAAGACGGCGGATGGCCCAATTGATACAGGGAGACGCAAGCTTGGGGCCATACTTGGAGACAGCGTCCAGGCAGGCTGCAACAGCGTAACAAACCCTGGAGTGCTTTTAGGCCGCGGGTCGATTATTGCCCCGCTCGCCTCAGTAGCGCCAGGCATCTACAAACCACATTCGGCAATAAGATAATAAATTAAGATAATAGAAGATAGGCTGTTCAAAATTAAATAAAAAACCTAAGGAGCAAAAAATGGGAAAAGACATGTCTTTTAGAACAAAATCATTGCTGTATCTCTTTTTTTTCATGTTGGTGGCGATCGTTTCCGCGGTGCAATATGCAAGCGCGGCGGACAAAAATGCCATACTAGCCGAGGTCGGGCCTTACAAACTCGATGCAAAGACGTTTGAAGAACAAATAAAATCCCTCCCACCCCAGTTGCAGATGATGGTGGCACAGAATCCGCAGGCAAAAGAACAGTTTGTGGAGAGATGGACGCAAATCACGCTCCTGGCTATGAAGGCGCGGGACATGAAGCTGGATCAGGATCCAGAGGTGAAATCGAGGATTGAGGACCTTAAGAACTCCCTTCTGGCCCAAGAGATCATCCGCAAGGAGATCGACAAGGATATACCTGTAAGCGATCAGGAGGCAAAGGAGTTCTATGAAAAAAACAAGGCCGAATTTAGCCAACCGGAGATGATCAAGGCCAGACACATCCTCATAAGACCTCAGGGCAATAGTGAAAAGGCATGGAAAGAAGCCGAGGCAAAGGCAAAGGATATAAAGAAAAAGCTTGAAAAGGGCGCTGACTTCGCGCAGCTTGCAAAACAATACTCGGAAGACCCTGGCACAAAAGATAAGGGTGGAGAGCTAGGCCTATTTCCAAAGGGTCGCATGGTGCCGGAATTTGAAAAGGCCGCCTTTGCCCTCAAGGTAGGCGAAATAAGCGCACCGGTGAAGACGCAGTTTGGATACCACATCATAAAGGTGGAAGAGAAAAAACCCGCTGAAACCAAACCACTAAAAGATGTAATGTCTCAGGTTAAACAGATGGTCAAGATGGAAAAGCAACAGAATGAGCTTGAGAAACTCATTGACCAGATAAAGACCAAATATCCGGTCAAGATACACAAAGACGCCATCTCGGCGCTCCAGGTGGAATCACCTGCACAGACACAGGCGGTGCCGCACCCAACCAAATCCAAATAGTTAGTTAAGAAATTATCCGGAAACGCACCCCTTCTTTCAGGAAGAAACCTGAAAGAAGGGTAAGACATACATGGATAAAGATAGAAAAAAACTCATATTCCACGCCATATACTGGATTATCGGCCTGATTATAATCTTCGGCCTGCCGCATCTGTGGCTCAGTCTTCAGACCGAAGTAATACCTTACGGTCAATTCAAAGATTTGGTCAAACAAGGACGGATATTAAAAATAACTATAGATCAAAGCGAGATAAAAGGCCTGCTTTATAAGGGTCCGGCGGTTGAGCTCCCTGACATAAAAGAGAAATTGAAGAAACTCACCTCCACTGACCAGGCGGGCGATCTCGACACCCTGATGGGCAGGAGGGCCGTTTCATTCCAAGAATTGGCCCAGCAACTAAACAGCAAAATAAATCCGCCTGGACAGGTCATCCTTTTTCGTTCGACAAGGGTTGAAGACCCCAAACTCGTGGAGACGCTGGATCAATATGGGGTGGATTATTCAGGTCTGCAGGAGGGTTTTCTAGGTCAGTTGGTGTGGGGCACGCTCTTGCCGATACTCTTTTGGGTAGGACTGTGGTTTTTACTTATGAGAAGCATGGGAAGACCCGGGGCCGGGCTGCTTTCTATAGGCAAATCCAAGGCGAAGGTCGCCATGGAAAAGGATACAGGCGTAAGGTTTTCAGACGTCGCCGGTTGCGAAGAAGCCAAAGAAGAACTTGCCGAGGTAGTGGAATTTTTAAAAGAGCCCCAGAAATATGAGGCGCTTGGCGCGAAGATCCCAAAGGGCGTGCTGCTTCTTGGTCCGCCTGGTACCGGCAAGACCCTCCTTGCAAAGGCCCTTGCTGGTGAAGCAGGTGTGCCGTTTTACAGTATTTCCGGCTCTGAATTCGTTGAGATGTTCGTAGGAGTCGGGGCCGCAAGGGTAAGAGACCTCTTTTCCCAGGCCAAGACAAATGCGCCGTGTATAATCTTCATAGACGAGATAGACGCCATAGGCAAATTTAGAAGTGCAGGCATGATCGCCGGCGGCCATGAAGAGAGGGAACAGACATTGAACCAACTCCTTGTCGAGATGGATGGCTTCGAACCGAATATTGGCGTAATTCTGCTTGCTGCCACAAACCGTCCAGAGGTACTGGATCCAGCCCTCTTGAGACCAGGGCGTTTTGACAGGCAAGTGGTGCTCGACGCCCCGGATGCAAGGGGTAGAGAGGCCATACTGGAAGTCCATTCCAAAGGGAAGCCCTTGGCGCCGGGTGTAAGCCTTAAGGATATAGCCATGAGGACACCCGGATTTTCCGGGGCCGACCTGGCCAACGTAATGAATGAAGCCGCATTGCTTGCCGCCAGAGAAAAGAACAGCCAGATAACGCAGTCGCATCTTGAAGCTGCGGTTGAAAAGATATTGGCCGGACCGGAACGCAAGAGCAGACATCTTGGCGATAAGGAACGGAGGCGCGTGGCCTATCATGAGGCAGGCCATGCACTTGTGGCGTTTTACTGCCCGAACGCCATGCCTGTTGCCAAGATATCCATAATACCAAGGGGCAGGGCCGCACTTGGCTACACGCTTCAACTACCTGAGGAGGAGCAGTTCCTTATCACAAAAAATGAGATCCTGGACAAGATTTGCGTCTCTCTCGGCGGCAGGGCCGCCGAATCAGAGATACTGGGCGAGATAAGCTCGGGGGCGCAGAATGATCTTGAAATGGCCACTGAGATGGCAAGGGGGATGGTGTGCCGCTTCGGTATGAGCGAAAAGATAGGACCATATGCACTTTCGAGGGAGACCAGTCCGTATCTCCGTCAACAGTTCGCGCCTCAGCAGATAGAGGCAATGGGGCCAGAGCTTGCCTCCGAGGTTGACGGGGAAGTACGCCGCATCCTTGCCGAACAGGACGCCAGGGCTAAAGATATAATAGGGAGGCATAAGGAGATATTGGGAAGAGTGGCTGACAAGCTCCTGGCCCAAGAGGTGATGAGTGCCGAGGAGTTTCTTGTTATTATTGAAAAAAATACCAATGAAACAGGAGGAAAAGATGGATCTTAAAAGACGTCTCAAATCTCAAAATGCGCCCGTAATAATAAGCATATGCATAGCCCTTGTCCTGAGCCTGGGCGTATGGGCGACATCCCACTGTGCCTTCTCGTCCAGCGATATCCGCGGTACGGCCAGCGAGGTCCACAATACAGTCCAACCCGCAGTGGGCCAGGATATCACGACCCTTGCAAGACTCGGCAAGGCATTTGCGTCCATAGCCAAATCAGCCATCCCTGCTGTTGTATCAGTTCAGGTGGAAAAGACACTGAAACAGGAACAGATAACTGAGGAAGACCCGTTCGGATTTTTCAACGACCCATTTTTCCGCAGATTTTTCGGGCCGGAAGGGCCGATGTTTGGGAATCCGCATAAATTCCGCCAGATGGGGCTTGGATCCGGTTTTATCATCAGTCAAGACGGCTACATCCTGACAAACAACCATGTAGTGAGCGGAGCGGATGTCATCAAGGTCAAGCTCTATGACGGCAGGGAATTCAAGGCAAAGGTCATAGGCACCGATCCACAGTCCGACATAGCGGTGATCAAGATCCCGGCAACCAACCTCCCGGTACTCAAGCTCGGCGATTCAGACAAGATCGAGGTAGGCGAATGGGCCATTGCCATAGGGAACCCGTTCGGCTTGAAGGAGACGGTCACGGTCGGTGTCATAAGCGCCAAGGGAAGAGATCGTGTAGGCATAAGCGACTATGAAGACTTCATACAGACAGACGCGGCCATCAACCCAGGTAACTCTGGGGGTCCGCTTTTGAATATATATGGGGAGGTCATAGGCATAAATACCGCCATTTTCTCAAAAAGCGGCGGCTATATGGGCATAGGCTTCGCCATACCCATAAACATGGCTAAGGTCATTAAAGACCAGCTTATAGCCAAGGGCAAGATAACGAGGGGTTGGCTTGGTGTAGTCATCCAAGACGTAACCGAGGATCTCGCCAAGTCTTTCGGTCTCAAAAAGAAAGAGGGTGTATTGGTTGCTGACGTGACCAATGGCTCCCCTGCGGAAAAGGCCGGAATCAAGCGGGAAGATGTCATAATTGAGCTGAACGGGGTGAAGATAAACGATTCCGGCGAACTCAGGAACAAAATAGCCCTCACAGCGCCCGGCACCGTGGTGAAATTGGAGATCGAACGCAATGGCAAAAGGCTTTCAATCCCTGTAACCATAGCGGAACAGCCCCAGGGGATTGCAGCCTCATTAACCCAGCCCAAACTGCTTGAGCGGCTTGGTTTCACGGTACAAGATATCACGCCTGAGATAGCCGAGCAGCTTGGCTACAAAAGGGGTCAAGGCGTTGTCATCTCGGATGTGGAATATGGCTCCATTGCAGCGCAGGTAGGACTCCGCCCTGGCATGCTGATCGAAGAGGTGAACCGTCAACGTGTACATAATGTTGTTGAATTCAACAAGGCCCTGTTGAAACAGAACAAGATGGTCCTCTTGAGGATACGATACGGGCAGATCAGCCAATATATCACGTTGTCCCTAGAGTAAATTCACGGCAGGGGGGTCTCGATGAAAAGAGACCCCCTCTTTTTTTAACAAAAACTACTTTTGATGATCTCGTAAAAGTCATTATGATATGGCTAAGCAAAAATTTTAAATGCAAGGTGCGCAGATCCTGGGGAATGAGGCGTACCCCCTGTACGTCGCAGTGACGAAGGATGCAGCGCAACACGGCAGTCGGCGACCCTTTGCGACGCCATTACTTTATAATAACTACTTAGGTATGTATCCATGTTTTTCAACCCATTCGCCATAATATATTTCGTCATATTTCTCTTTATATTGTTGCTGCTGTTCGCCTTCATCCAGATAGGCGCCATTACGATCGCCTTTGCAAAGATAGGGCTGAGCCCAACTCAGGCCTTCGGTTTTTTGCTCCTGTCCCTGATCGGCAGCCACATAAACATCCCTATAAAGCGCATTGCAGGCGATGACATAGATGCGCCTGACACAGTAAGGTATTTCGGCGTAACCTATAAAATACCCAAAAGGAACGCAAACACCAGTATAATAGCCATAAACCTCGGGGGGGCCGTAGTTCCGATATTTCTATCCATCTATCTCTTCGTAAAGCAAGGCCTTTTTTTTGAACCCATACTCGGCATATTTATAATAACCATTATATCTTATCTCCTTGCAAGGCCGGTGCCGAGGCTTGGCATCGCCCTGCCGGTCTTTATACCGCCGCTCCTTTCTGCGCTGGTGGCTGTGATGCTCTCCTCAGGCGAACACGCCCCTGTCGTGGCTTACATATCAGGGGTTATCGGGACCCTTGTCGGGGCCGATATCCTACATCTAAAAGACGTAGGGCATCTTGGCGCGCCGGTGGTTTCAATCGGCGGCGCAGGGACGTTCGATGGGATATTTTTAACTGGTATAATAGCTGTGCTTTTGGCTTAAGGTCAAAAATCTCAAAAAGGGAGAAATATGATCATAACACCGATTTCTTATCCCTCTGATGAAGGGGACGCCAGGATCAATGCCCTGTGTTCTCGCAGATTCGACATCAAGGAAGACATAGAATATGCCGTAAAAGAGATATTGAAAGATGTAATGGTCTACGGGGACGATGCCCTTGTAAGATACACGCGCATGTTCGATGCCCCTGACTTTTCCCGTGAAGACTTGAAGGTCACCTCTGAAGAAATGGAGGATGCCCGTTCAAGGGTGGATGAAAACTTCCTTGCGAGCCTTGGAAAGGCCATAAAAAACATCGAGGAATTCCATAGGCACGAATTGCCGAATTCATGGATGATGACCAGGGAAAACGGTGTGGTGCTCGGCCAAATGGTCCGACCCGTAGACGCCGCTGGCCTCTACGTGCCTGGTGGCAAGGGCGGTCTGACACCGCTTGTCTCATCCGTGCTCATGAACGCCATCCCGGCAAAGATCGCAGGGGTAAAAAGGATCGTCCTCGCAACCCCGCCCAACGACAAAAAGGAGATAGATCCACATATCTTGGCCGCGGCGTCCTTGTGCGGCATAAATGAGATATATAAGGCCGGCAGCGCATGGGCCATCGGCGCAATGGCATACGGTACCGAGTCGATCGCCCCTGTTGATGTAGTTGCGGGCCCTGGCAATATCTACGTCGCCGCAGCTAAAAGGTTCGTCTCAGGGCTTGTAGGCATAGATATGATTGCAGGACCGAGTGAGGTAGTGATCATAGCGGACAAGGGTGCAGACAAGGGATATGTGGCTGCGGATCTTCTGTCGCAGGCCGAGCATGACCCGATGGCAACCGCCGTACTGATAACCACAGATGCAGGACTTGGAAAAGATGTAGCAGTAGAGGTTGAGCGATTGGCGGCAGGGCTTGAGAGAAAAGAGACTGCGATAAGTGCCCTTAGAGATAACGGCCTCATATTGGCTGTCAACAGCCTCGACGCGGCCGTGTCTTTGGCGAACAGGATATCGCCCGAACACCTTGAACTGATGGTCAGGGATCCATGGGAGGTGCTTCCTCATATACGCCATGCCGGGGCCATCTTTCTCGGCGATTACACCCCTGAACCTGTTGGAGACTACATCGCCGGGCCGAACCACGTCTTGCCCACCATGGGGACGGCAAGATTCTCTTCAGCCCTCGGCGTCGAGACATTCCTCAAACGTTCAAGCATCATATCATATACAAAAAAAGGTTTTGCAGATGACGCCAGGGACATAATCGCCCTTGCAGAAAAGGAAGGGCTTACGGCCCATGCAAGGTCTATAGAAACAAGACTCAATTCAATAACCCCCGACTAAAGCCTGCGGACTTCCGCGCTAGAGTTTTTGTGAAGGCCAGCTCAGGGTTAGGTCTTTATCCGTTCCCTTGCCGAGAGTGCTCGCTTCAAGGTCATGGTGTCTGCATATTTGATGTCCATGCCCATGGGGATACCGCATGCTATACGCGTCACCCATGTACCAGTGCCTTTGAGGATGTCGCAGAGATAGGCGGCCGTAGCCTCGCCGGCAGCAGTGCTGCTGGTTGCAATAATCACCTCTTTTATACCGTCCCTGGCGATGCGGCTTACAAGCTCGGATATCTTAAGCTGTTCAGGACCCACGCCGTCCATCGGGGAGATAACGCCGTGAAGGACGTGATAAAGTCCTCTGAACGCCCCGGACTTCTCTATGGCAACCATATCGCCTGGATCCTCAACCACACAGATCACATCATGCTCGCGCTTGGGGTCCACGCATATCCGGCACGGGTCCTCCTCGGAAAAGGCAAAACATGATGAACAGAGCCTTATCTTCCGGTGGAGCTCGGCGACAGAATCCGCCAGCTCCCTGGCCTTCGCCTCCGGCCATTTAAGTATCTGGAGAGCGAAACGCATGGCGGTCTTCTCGCCGACGCCAGGAAGCCTCTCTATATTCTTCATTAATCTCTCCAGTGCAGGGGGAAATACTGATGACATAGAAGTTAAATGAGACCAGGGATCCTGAGACCACCTGTGATTTTGGACATCTCCTCCTCGGCCATCTCCTTTGCCCGTAGGATAGCCTCGTTTACAGCAGCCACAACGAGGTCTTGAAGCATCTCGACATCGTCAGGGTTCACCACTTCTTTTTCTATGGTAATGGAGATGATTTCTGGCTTTCCATTGGCCACGGCCTTGACCATCCCACCGCCGGCAGAGGCCTCTATCTTCTTCTGGACAAGTTCTTCCTGAAGCTGTGCGATCTTGGCCTGAAGCCTCTGCGCCTGCCTCATCATTTCCTTCATGTTGGGTTGCATACTTTGCTCCTCTCTTTTAACAAATTGAATCAAAACGAACCATCCCTGTCTTTGTCGGGAAACAATTTAACATCCATGATCCTGGCGTCAAATACCTTTATGGCTTTCTTTACCAGAGGGGCGCTCAAAAGTTCGTCGCGTGCGGATGATTTTTTTGAACCATTCGGCATGCTGCCGCTGGCTTCATCTTCTTTTTTCAAGACCTCTACGACCAAACTAACAGGTCTCTTATAGAACTCCCTGGCGAGGTCTTGAAGACGTGATATATTATCTCTCTCGGAAAGCAGGTCATAGTGCATGCCTGGTACGCACAAAAGCCTTATTATCCCGTTATTTTCGTCTACATTAACCTGCTTGCAGCACACAAGCTTTGACGCAAGCGGCTGGCTCCTTTTCCTTGTAAAACAGAGAAAATCCTCCCAGCTCCCACCTGACAGCGGTGCCGGTCCTTCAGTTGAGGCAATAGATCCTGTCTTGATCTCCATAGAGTCCATCGATGTGCTGTTTGACACAGACGAAGATGCAGGGGAAACAGCTTCGGACCCCACTGGAGACCGGAGCTCGTTGAGACGCCTTAATATCTCATCTATCTTAACGGCATCCCTCATATGGATGAGACGCATGAGCAATATCTCCAAGGAGATCCTTGGGGTTGAGCTCCGCCCTATGGCATCGAGCCCTTTCATCATGGCATCGAGCATCTGCATAAGCCCGTTCGGGCTTACATCGGACAAAAGTGGGCTGAGTTCGTTTATGTCCTCTCTGGACAGCACGACAAGGCCATCGGCCCGCTCAGGCCCAAGCTCCTTCACTACAAGCATATCTCTAAGATAAAGGGTGAGGTCTGAGGCAAACCGCTTGAGATCGACACCATAGCCCTGTACGTCATCCAGGATGCTCAACATGCCCGCCACGTCACCTTTGATAACGGCCCCGGCCATATCCCGCATGACCTGAGAACTGATCACTCCAAGCGCCTCACACACCTCTTCGAGGGAAGATGCGCCGAATGCTACAACCTGATCAAGCAGGCTGAGGGCATCCCTGACGCTTCCCCCGGCCTCTCTCGCAAGGAGCATGATGACTTCACGGTCGAGCCTGAGACCTTCGGCGTGGGCGATCTTGTCGACGTGGGCGGCAAGCGCGGCCGCACCCAATCTCTTGAAGACATGGTGTTGGCACCTTGAATGTATGGTGACAGGGATCTTTTGGGGCTCGGTTGTTGCTAAAATAAAATAGACATGATCAGGCGGCTCCTCAAGGGTCTTCAGGAGTGCATTAAACGCCTCTTTGGTCAGCATATGCGCTTCATCTATTATATAGACCCTGCATCTGCAAAAAGACGGGTGGAATCGACTATTTTCCTTCAAAAGCCTTATCTCATCAATACCCCTGTTCGACGCCGCGTCTATCTCCTGGACGTCCACCGAGCGACCTTCGGTGATCTCCACACATTGCACGCATCTATTGCATGGGTTTTTCGCAGGGCCGGCCTCACAATTTATGGCCTTGGCAAGTATCCTGGCCACGGACGTCTTGCCCACCCCTCTAGCTCCGCTGAAGATCATGGCATGCGAGAGTCTTCCCATCTCAATAGAATTTTGAAGGGTCCGCGTGACATGACGCTGGCCGGCGACATCTTCAAAGGTCTGAGGCCGCCATTTCCTGGCAAGGACTAAGTAAGACATAACAATTGATTAATGATCCAAATAAAACAATCAGCGTGCATAAGGAACAACAGAAAATGATAGCCAGGCACCCCTGCGGCACACGAAATTACCTGCTGCCGTTGCTTCCTTCCGGACCTGGCGGGGTCCACAGGGTTTCGTTGCGCAGGACCCGGCTATCAAAAATTTATAGCTGCCCGAACTTGAGGCCCTTCTCAGTATCAGAAATTCTATATTAAACACAATTCAATCCGTATTCAATAGGCCCCCTCCTGTTTTATTACACAACGAATGGTCTTCATCAAGATAATGACATCGAGACCTAGGTTCCAGTTCCTGACATACCAAGTATCGAGCCCGATCCTATCGCTGTAGGGCGCCTCATTTCTCCCTGAGACCTGCCATAACCCGGTTATGCCGGGAAGCACGCTCAGGATCGTATCACCCTGTGCCATGACAAAAGACCTCTCGCTCGGAAGATACGGTCTTGGACCCACAAGGCTCATGTCACCCTTTAGCACGTTTAGTATCTGTGGCAGTTCATCAAACGACGTTTTCCTCAAAAAACGTCCCACCCTCGTCACCCTAGGGTCATCTTTAAGTTTCCATCGGTCTTCCCATTCAGCTCTGGCCTTCGGATCCTTTTCCAGTATCTCATTGAGTTTTTCATCCGCGCCGAGATACATGGTTCTGAACTTGAGGCATTTGAATAACCTGCCATGCCTCCCGATCCTCTCCTGGGAAAATATGACTGGACCTTTTGAATCAAGCCTTATCATAATGGCTATAACCAGCATGGGCACTGCCAACAAGACAAGCAAAATGAGACTCAGACCCATATCGAAACTCCGCTTTACAAAGACATTCAAGGGCCTTGCAAGGTTGTTTTTGATCTCGAACGCAAAGGTCTGCTCGTTGAAAAAGTGCTGGAGTTCGGCGCCAAGGACGGCGACACCGAACATATCGGGCACAAATGAGATGCCATCTACCTTATGCTGGAGGTTGTTTATGAGATTTTGGAGCCTTTCGCGGCCTGCCGATGGCATGGCGATGAACACATCCGTGACCCTCATCCTTTTTAAATATTTAAAGACGTTGTCCACGCCATGATGGACTTTGACACCTTCAATCCGCATGCCGGCCTTTTCCGGATCGTCATCAAGGATACCTAATATCTCATAGCCATAGTTGGGTTCCCTGCTAAGGGCTTGGATTATCCGCACCCCGGTCTTGCCAGCCCCAAGCACTATCACCCTCTTTTTCAAGAGACCGAACATCCTGAGCACCGCTTTTGCAGCCATCCTTATGGGCGGCAGGGATACCAGCGAAAGCCCTCCCATCAATACGATTACCGTTCTCGAGACCTCCCCGCTCAATTTCCCCATTGATACTAGGGTAAAGACCCCTATTGTGGCTAAAAACGAGACCTTCCATATGGACATGACCTCGTCCCATAAAGAAAATCTCCTTGTGTAAAGCCCCTCGTAATAATAAAAAAAGAGCCATACGATGGGAAACCACCAGATATTTTTAAAAGTGATTACACTAAAATCCCCGCGAAAGCCGGAATATAGAATAGGTAGGATATCCGTTCTAACAAAAACAGATAGGCCTAAAATTAAAGAGATGGCAGCGGCATCTACAAAAAACAAAACAGCGCGTTCAAAAACGGTCTTTAATTTATTGTTCATTCCATGCCCAGAGGTGCATTATCCAGATTAGGCGCACGCCAGTTTTCTAATTTCTAACGACCTTTGCTATAAGCCCGTATGCAGGAATATTATATTCAGATTTATTTCGATTTTGAACATCCATCGTCTTTATTTTTGTCATTTTAACCTGTACATAGGCAGACGCTGGATTAAAATAAAAATCTTCGACCGTATAGATTCTTTTTTGAGGTTCTGATATAAAAAGGCAGTGAAAATCAAGACCCTATCCGTACTTTTCCTTTATAATGTCCTTTTGTACATGTCTTTGCCCGCCGCAGCCCTGCCTGTCCTTGCATTTATGGGATTTAAAGACAAATACCGCGGCCAGCTCAAGGGAAGGCTTGGTATAGGCCTGGATGCAAGGGCCATCGAAGGAAGATACCCCCGCATCTGGGTGCACGCCCTGTCCCTGGGTGAAGCGAACGCCGCGGTTCCCTTTATAAGGGAGGTGGCAAAAAGGTGGCCTGATGCCGGAATCATCTGCTCGGCCTCTACCAAGACCGGCCTCAATGTGCTGAAAGACGCCTTTGCCGGTGCAACGCGTATGATCATCATATCCATGCCCTTTGATTTGCCGCCCGTAATCGCACACTTTATTCGGCGTCTTTCGCCTAACTGTCTCGTGCTGGTTGAGACGGATCTGTGGCCCAACCTCCTCTGGATGTTGAGGCGAAACAGGATACCTGCACTTTTGATAAACGGCAGCATCTCTTCTCGGGCGCATAGCCGTCTTAAACGCCTCGGCACGGCATTCACCGACCTGATCTACGGTGGGCTCAGTCATATAGCCATGCAGTCGGAAATGGATCGCGCAAGGCTCCTTGACCTGGGCCTGCCCGAAGACAGGATAAGCACGGTGGGAAACATCAAATACGACATAAAATGTACAGAGGCGCTCAATCCAATGGATAAGAGGCGCAAACTCGGGCTGGGCGAAGATGGTCACGTCTTTGTAGCGGGAAGTACCCATAAGGGTGAGGAGGCGGTGATATTTTCAGTCTTCAAGGCCCTGAAAAAGGAATTTGCCACCTTGAGACTCGTAATAGCACCAAGGGATCCTGCCAGGGGGAAAGAGGTAGCGGCCATAGCAAGAAACCTGGGGCTAGCCGCAGACTTGCGCAGCGCCGGATCGGGTAAAACAGGAGCTGACATCCTTATACTCGACACGCTTGGAGAGCTTAAGGAGTGCTATCTTGTAGCTGACATCGCCTTTGTCGGAGGTAGCCTTGTAAATGCATGCGGTCACAACATTCTTGAGCCTGCCGCATGCGGCGTGCCTGTAATCTTCGGTCCTAACATGGAGAGTTTCAGATATGCCGCCGATACGTTTGCATTGAAAGGAGCGGGCCTCTACGTTATGGATGCAAGTGGGCTCGAAAACGCAGTCCGCACCCTGTTGAAAGACGATGGCAGACGCATGGAGATGGGGAGGCGCGCGAAGGATCTCATTGCGGAAAATAGCGGCTCGGTTATACGCTGCATCGAGCTGTTGGAAAAATACATTAAAAGGAGACGATTTGTTTGAATCCAAGGCTTTTGCCCCTGCTCTTCCTGCTCGGCAGGCCTTTTTCGCCGCTCTATTCAGGCGTCATGAGGCTCAGACCATGGGCCTATAGAAAGGGCTATCTGGAGACAAAGGCGCTTCCACGCCCTGTCATAAGCATCGGCAACATTACCCTAGGCGGTACCGGCAAGACCCCGCTTGTGATGGCTGTAGCAGAGTGGTTTAAACGACAAGGCCTCAGGGTCGCAGTAGTCACGCGTGGCTATGGCGGCAGTATCGGCAAAGGGCCCGTGCTTGTATCAAAGGGTGAGGGTGCTGTCATCTCTCCGCATAAAGCAGGAGATGAACCGGTCATGATGGCCGAACGGATGTACGGGATCCCTGTAGTAGCTGGCTCCGACAGGTTCAATGCCGGACTTTTTGCCATACAGGAGCTGGACGCACAGATCATCCTGCTTGATGACGGCTTCCAGCACCTTGCGCTCAAGCGGGATATAGACATCTTGCTCCTATCGGCAAGGCGGCTGTTCGGTACAGGCAAGGTCTTTCCTGGCGGTGATCTGAGAGAGCCGCTTTCGGCTATCAGCCGAGCAGCGGCCATTGTGATTACCGATTCGCAGATCTTTGGCCCTGATCAGATCGAGGCCTGTAGGCAGATGCTGGACGTGCTCGCACCTGAAAGACCTGTCTTTTTCAGTCAGACCAAGACAAAGGCCATAAGGGATCTTAATCCATCGACCCCTGTCTTTGCCTTCTGCGGCATAGGTTCTCCCGAGGCGTTTTTTGAGATGTGCGCCGAGACATGGACAGAAATAAGGGGCAAAAAGGCCTTTCGAGACCACCACGTCTATACCCTGCGAGATATCAATGAAATAGCTACGGAGGCCTTGAAGGCAGGGGCGTCATGCGTCGTCACGACCGCAAAGGATGCTGTAAAAGTGACGGGGATTTGGTCGAAGGCTACAGCTAGGGAAGGCAAGATCCTGCCTCTGATGGTCTTTGAGATAGAGGCCGCGCCCGAACCTGAATTGTTCAATTTTATCAAAAGTCAACTGCCCCCTCTTACAGAAGTTGGAGCTTCCTACTTCACAGGATGATGTTCTCTAGAAGGGGATTTTATCTTTCGGTTATCCCCATGCCGGGTTCGCGAAACTTCACAAGGACCCCCCTGATTTTAATCAGAGGAGGAATTGTGGCGTGATTTGCCATCAGCAAGATATTTTTTAAATTCTACCAGTTAAAGAATATCCTAGCCCTGTCCGGGAGGCATCATAGAGCCAATTTGAGAGGCGCACAAAGTCATCAATCGAAAGCGCCTCAGCCCTATGAGAGGGATCTATGCCACATTCGCTCAGTCCTTTGAGCACAAGGCCTTCATCAAGATCCGACAATGACCTGAGGGCGTTGGAAAGCTTTTTTCTCCTCCGGCCGAAACCTGCCTTTACAAGATTTAAGAAAAGGCCGAAACTTAAGGCCTCTCTCTGCGGCGGTCTGAATTTTAACTTGATGACCGTCGAGACCACCTTGGGTATAGGGCGGAAGAGACCTGGAGGGATGTTTATGAGCCTCGAAATCTCTGTACAGTAACCTACAATGATCGAAAGGATGCCGTAATCCTTGCAACCCGGGCCTGAGAGCAGCCGGTCCGCAACCTCTTTCTGGAACATGAGGATCGCAAGGTCGATGGCCTCCTGCTCCTCTATCAGCTTGAACAACATCCGGCTTGAGATATTATACGGGAGGTTTCCAATGATCTTGAGTCTTGAGCCTAATTCATCTGCAAGGGCCTTGTAAGATACATAGAGCATGTCCTCGTTTCTTATCTCGACATTCGGTGCAACCCCGCCCTGAGCCTCAAGATACTCTATCATGCGCCTGTCAAGCTCGATCCCTATCACCCTTTTCACCCTGGGGGCAAGGGCGTGGGTCAAGGCCCCCAGGCCGACACCGAGCTCTACTACCGTGTCTCCTATTGTCAATCCTGAGAGCCTTGCGATCGTCTCGCACGTCCCTTTGTGCACCAAAAAATTTTGTCCCATGGCGCGCTTGGCATAAGGCCTAACACTCATCATCAAATTAAAACCCCTTCCATCATATGGCCTGACAGGGCCTGACATCCTGGCAAGAAGGCCATGGATGGCCTCTGCTCATATCCCCAAACAACGAACAACGAACCTTCCTGGGCTCCACCGTATGCCCGAAAGAAAACAAAAAATGCCTGCTTTTTATTTTGCGGATCCATTGAGACATCACAGCGGGGATATCCGGCTTGGCAAACGGCGTAGCTGAATAGTATTGAATCTAAAAAGGTTTGCATCGGGGGTTTTCCCAAAACAGTATCTACTTTTTATTATACCATTTGATTCATTCATCTAAGTCTTTTTTAATTCTTCAAGATCTGAATATATTTTTTGGTTCTTCGTCATTTTGTGTGGATTTTCAGCATATCGCCCAGAGGTGCGGCCAGCAGGTAGATCATGGTAACGAACGTCTGCACGTTGCGATATCCTCTGGCCCTGGCCCGGGCTGCCTGAAATATCCCATTCAGTCCTTCCAGTCTGGCGTTTGTGTAGTCGTTGCCCCATCGGTTCAAAATACGATCCCTGTGACGCTTTACTGTCTCTATCGCCTTGAAAACTGGCCTTAAAATCGGAGTGTCATTCAATAAACTGTGGGCATAGTTCAGAAAGTGAGTCAACCGCCACTTGGCCCCCTGAGAAAACTCCGCTTTCTTCACCCAGCGAAGCATCTCCTTGATGCGCCATGCCTTGGCTGTATGAACAGCAAAGCCCTCCAGTTCATCAAGAAGTCCCCTCTGTTTCTCTGTCAACCTGCCGCCATCCGAGGCCTTCAGCAATGTCCAGCGGGTCCCCCGCGGCATCCTGCTTTTGACTGATTCACGCCGTCTGACCTCATCCACAGCCCTGTTGAACAACTGCACCACGTGAAACCAGTCCACCACTACCACCGCATTCCCGAAGCGCTCTTCACTGCCGGAGATAAAGGCCTTTGACATGTCGCATACCACCCTGGCTATGTTTTCAGCCTTGCCATTACGCCCTTCAAGATACCTCTCAAAGGCCTCTATGGTCTCCTTGCCCTTACCCTCCGTTGCAAACAAAACAGGACGATCCTTACGGTCAAGATCAATAAATACCGTCACATAGTGATGCCCCCTGGATACAGCGGTCTCATCTACCGCTATGCCCTGAACAGCGCTCAAATCCAGACCGGACATGGCCTGGTTCACATAGTGAAAAACAATCCGCCACAGCGTCTTGTCATCTGTGCCAACTATCCGCGTCGCTGCTGATACAGGCATCTCACGAACCAGAAGCATCGCTGCCTGCTCAAACAACAGCGTGAAACGATTCCCGCTTCGGGCCCATGGCACCCTTACCATCTTAACCCCATGCTCAGGACAATCCGTCCTCGGAACCGATGCCGTAATATAACAATGGTGCTGAAAGAAATTCAGATGCCTCCATGTCTTTTCATGGAAATCATGGGCCTTGCACATACGGCCACACTCAGGACAGGGAAACTCAGCGCCTCTGTCGGCCTGTATCCGTATCTTCAGTTGATGAGGCTCAACACCTGTATCCAACGTCTGACCCGCTATCTTTACAGGGAGGCGTAATGCCCAATCCCTAGATAGATAATTTTAGATAATTTTTAGTCTTGACAAAAAAGCGGTTTTAGTTTCTATATCTTTATATTTAAATAAATATAACGTAGTGATAAAAATCACAAAAAAGAGGTAGAAAAATGAATTATAAGGAGATGGAAAAGGTATTAATGGACGAACTCAGGCTCATGCATCATCCCATTGCGGTTAAGTATCTGTTCACTGATGAACAGGTGCAGGAGTTTAAGGACAATGTGGATGATTATGTAACCCCAGTAAAGCCTCTTACTTTCTGTCAGTCAGAGCTTGGCCCGAGAATGGAGGCCAAGACCGTGGCGGTGACAAAGGAATACATGGGCTGCGCCAATGCAGCCTTTGTTCTGGGCTGGAGCAGCATGAGCGACAAGGAGATAGAGAGCCATTTAAAATATGTAAAAGACAGGGCCCAGGCAGAACGGTTTTTAAAGACAAAACCCAGACTTCCAGAAGGAGCGCTTAAGGTCATTGTGCTGTCAACCCTTGGCAACTCTTATTTTCAGCCCGATACGGTCCACTTCTACTGTGACAATATGCAGGCATATCACCTGGCAGTGGACTATATGGCAGCTATGGATATACATCCATTGCGCACAAATATTACCATGAACTCCTCTGCATGTGCTGGAAATGTATATTCATATCTTGAAAAGACTGCAAACATGCTTCCTGCCTGTAGCGGAAGCTACAATTCAGGCAAGACCGAAAGGGGAGAGATAAATTTTATCATACCAGGAGAGCACATTGAGCCTACAGTTCAGCGCCTTTTGGCCAGAAAGGAAAAATATCATGGTGCGTCTATCACCAGAGTGGGGGATCCATTCCCGGGTATAGATGTATGCAAAAATTGCCCATTGATAAATTTTTGCACAAGAAGGATTTAGCTTTGGTAAATGGTGAAATGGTTTCATGAACGATGAAGCGACAGGTCACTCTGACCATTGACGCCCGACAGATAGTAGTGTCTGGGGGCGCCACAGTGCTTGACGCCGCTAAAGGCGCTGGTATCCCGATCCCGCACTTGTGTCACCTTCCAGGTAAGGATGATGCCCTGCGGCCTTGTCTCTTGTGTCTGGTTGATATAAACGGCGAACATCGCAGGGCTTGCCGCACCGAGGTCAAGGATGGCATGGTGGTGACGACAGACACCCATGCCCTTATAGCATGGAGGCGGGAGAGACTTCAAAAACTGGCCTCTCACCACTACGGAGACTGCAAGGCCCCGTGCAACCTTACTTGTCCTATTGGCATAAACGTCCAGGGTTATGTAAATCTCATAGCAAACCGTCTGTTCAGGGCCGCCCTTGAGCTGATTCGGGAAAAGAACGCCCTGCCTGGCATCATCTGCCGCGTCTGCCCGAGGTTCTGTGAAAGCCGTTGCCGCAGGGTCTTGGTGGATGAGCCTATCGCTATCAACGACCTGAAACGTTTTGTGGTTGATAACTCCATAAAGGAAGGGCCGAGGCCGGTAAGTATTGCGCCTCCAACCGGCTACAGGGTGGCCATTATAGGAGGCGGACCAGCAGGACTTGCCGCTGCCTATTATCTTCGAAAGAACGGGCATGAGGTCACCATATTCGAGACCGAAGAAGATCTGGGCGGGATGGCCCGCTATGGGATACCAGCATTTATGCTTCCCCGAAAATATGTAGATTATGAGATAAATAACATCCTTCGCATGGGCATTCATCTCAAGACCAAGGTCAGGTGGGGAAGGGATTTCGACCTTAAATCATTGTTTGAACAAGGCTATAACTCCATTCTTATTGCCACAGGACAACCACGTAGTAAGCCGCTTGAGATAGAGGGGGCGCACCTTGCAGTAGATGGCATGGAGCTCCTTAGAAAAATAAACGACAATGAGACGGTCAACGCAGGCCGCAGTGTAATAGTCATAGGAGGTGGGCGGACCGCAGTGGCAGCGGCCCGAGCGCTAAGGCGTCTTAAGGCGGAAGTAACCGTGGTCTATCCCAGATCGAGACAGGAGATGCCGGTCCATCTGAGGGATGTAAAAGACGCCGAGGCAGAAGGGGTGCGTTTATTTCTCATGGCCATGCCTGTGAGAATATCAAGGCTCGGCGACCAAGGCCTTCAATTGGAGCTTGCAAGGACTGTCCTTGGAGAACCTGATGAACGAGGAAACAGGGAGCCAAAGCCGATGGATGGGTCTCGTCTTGTATTGGCAGCGGATACCGTTGTCTCAGCCCTCGGTCAGCAAGGGGATCCTCGAATTATTGAGTTTGGCGAGGTTGAGGCAAGGCTGTCGATAAGCTCAACAGGGACCATCAAAGTCAACCCCACCACCATGAAAACAAATCTTCCATGGGTTTATGCCGCCGGTGATGTCGCCTCCGGCCCAAGGACCACAACCCAGGCGGTTGATGCAGGACGGAGAGCGGCGGAGGCCATTCATAAGGACCTTACTGGTCGACACAATATCTCCTTTGACGGTCGCTTCAATTTCACCAGAGGCAGGCGTTTTGAGGAAGTGGACATGAAAAATTTTGACGGAATGTCACTTTATCCTCGTGTCTCAATGCCTGCTCGCCCAGGTGAAAGGCGGGTAAAAGATTTTGACGATGTCGAATTTGGCTATACAGAGGAAATGGCCGTGCGCGAAGCCAGACGCTGTCTTCAGTGCGGCTGTCTGGGCCTTGCCAAGTGTAAATATCGAGAACTCTCAAGAGATTACAATATAAGCACAAAAGATGCGACTGATCGACTCAGATATCCCATAATAAATAATCACAAATCTATTCAAATTGATGCAAATAAGTGCATAATTTGTCATAAGTGTGAGCGATCTTGCGCATTTGATGCCATCAAAATTAATTATAAAGAAATAGATGACACAGTTACAGAAAAGGCAATCGAAATAAATAGGCAATGTGTTTCTTGCGGAGCCTGTGTTGATAACTGTCCAACAGGGGCTTTAGTAAAAAAGAATGTCTTCCTGCCTCTTCTTCCAGGTGAGGCCGATATTACAAAGAGTGTCTGCACCTACTGCGGGACAGGTTGTAACATCGAAGTCCACACAAAGCATAATGTGATACTTGAGGTGAAGGCACAGCCGGATGCCCCGCCAAACTACGGCGAACTATGCGTAAAGGGTAGATTTGGATTTGAGTTCCAGCGCCATCCCAATCGACTTACGCGTCCACTTATCAGGGAAGGCCTGACCGAGCCATTCACCGAGGTGCCCCATGAATATGCTATTGATTTCATAGCCAAAAAATTATCAAATTACAGAGGAGACAGCTTTGCCACCCTCTCCTCTGCCAAGTGCACCAATGAAGAAAACTATGTGTTTCAAAAGTTTGTTAGGGCGGTAATGGGTACAAACAACATAGATCACTGCGCACGCCTTTGTCACGCCCCTACAGTATCCGCTCTGGCCGCCACGCTTGGAAGCGGTGCAATGACAAATTCCATTGAAGAGATAGGAGATGCGGCCTGTATCCTGGCGATTGGTACAAATACGGTGGAGAATCACCCTGTTATCTTTCTTCAAATAAAAAGGGCGATAAAAAATGGCGGGAAACTCATAGTGGTCGATCCGAGGGAGATCGGTCTTTGTAAACTTGCTCATATCTGGCTGAGACACAAATCTGGGACAGATGTGCCATTACTAATGGGTATGGCCAGAGTAATTCTCGAGGAAGGCCTCCTGGACAGGGAATTTATTGACAAACGATGTGAAAATTTTGATGAATTCAAGTCATCGCTTATCAATTTTGACCTTAAGCGGGTATCTGAAATTACAGGTGTGACAATAGCAGATTTGGTCAGGGCGGCAAAGGCCTTTGCTGAAAACCGTCCCGCAACCATTCTCTATGCCATGGGTATTACTCAGCACTCCCACGGGACTGACAATGTGATGGCCGTTTCCAATCTCGCCCTGATTACAGGAAATGTAGGCAAACCATCATCCGGGGTAAATCCCTTAAGGGGACAAAATAATGTACAGGGCGCCTGTGATATGGGCGCCCTGCCGGCTTCCTACCCAGGTTATCAGCGGGTCGATGACAAGGCAGTCAAAAATAAATTCGAAAAGGTCTGGGGTTGCACCTTGTCCGACAGACCTGGCCTATATCTTACAGAGCTTTTTGATGCTATCGACGAAGGAAGGGTGAAGGCCGTCTATATTATGGGTGAGAATCCGGTTCTCAGCGACCCTGACGCAAGACATGTGGAAAAATCATTAAAAAACCTTGAATTTCTGGTTGTGCAGGACATCTTCTTGACCGAAACAGCCAGGCTTGCCCACGTAGTCCTACCCGCGGCCTGTTCTTATGAAAAGGAAGGCACCTTCACCAATACCGAAAGACGTGTTCAACTATTACACAAAACGGTACAGCCGCCTGAAGGTGTCAGACCTGATTGGGAAATTATCTGCGAGATTGCCAAAAAGATGGGTGCAGATGGATTCGGATATTTAAATCCATCGGAAATAATGAACGAAATTGCAGAGCTTACCCCTTCATATGCCGGTATTAATTACGAACGGCTTAAAAAGATCAGCCTGCAATGGCCATGCCCAAATGTGACCCATCCAGGCACCCGGTATTTGCATGCTGAAAGATTCACACGTGGCAAGGGAAAATTTGTTCCGCTTGAGTATAAACCTTCCATTGAAAATCCAGACCATAAATATCCATTCATTCTTTCCACAGGCCGAAACCTTTTCCACTACCACACAGGCACCATGACAAGAAAGTGTAGCATACTTAATGAAATGCAAAATGAAGAATTAATTGAAATCAATCCCTATGACGCCAAAAATTTAGAAATTGAAGATGGTGATACAGTAACTATATCCTCAAGAAGAGGTGAGATTAAGGCTAAAGCAAAAGTAAGTGAAAGATCGCCAAAAGGGACAGTATTTATGACCTTCCATTTTGCCGAGAGTCCTACCAATCAGCTAACCAATTCTGCCCTTGATCCTGTGGCTAAGATACCAGAATTTAAGGTATGCGCTGTAAATATTAAAAAATATCCTGATTGAATAGTCTTAAAAAATTATAAATTACAATAAAGCTCATAAATTACAGATGGAACTAAAGATAGAAGCTCAAACTCTTATTCTTGAACCAAAGGAAGAAACATATAGGGACGAAAATTTAGCCATAGAAGTTCCTTATCAAGTATTCTTAAATGATAAATACACTGCTTCTTCAATGCTGCTTCCTGTCGGACTTAAAGAGTTTGCCGTTGGTTTTTTATTTGGACAAGGGTATATATCTATTCATGATGAAGTGAAAGAGATATATATATGCCAAGAAGGTAGCATAGCTGTCTATGCAGACATAGAAAGCATAGAGCCAAAAGAGATGATTGTTACTTCAGGATGTGGTGGCACAGGAAGGATTGCGAGAGAGATGCTGGAAGACATTTTTAATAAAGTTCAAGAATACACTATAACACTTCAGGATATCAGACAATTTATTACAGAGGTACTCCATTACTCAAGCTTACAACAGGAAACCCACTGTGTTCACACATGTGGGTTTTGGTCTGAAGATAAAACTAAACTCTGTTATGAAGACATCGGAAGACACAATGCTGTGGACAAAATTATCGGTGCTATTCTCTTGAACAAATTATCGCCCAATGGGGCGATATATACTACAGGCCGATTGACATCGGATATGGTTCTTAAATGTGCGCAGTTAGGCATACCAATTGTCATGTCACGGACTGCCCCATCATCGCTTGCGCTTGAAATCGCAAGGCGGGCAAATATTACACTGATTGGATATGCCAGGCCAGATAGGGTCAATATCTTTCATGCTCCTTGGCGTATCATTCAATAATCATAACCTGAAAAAGGAGAATAACTATCTAAAATGATATCGTTTAACGATGCAAAAGACATTATTGATAAGAATTTGCCAATGATAGATAAAACAGAAGAAATTGAACTTGATAAAGCACTGATGAGGGTCTGTGCTAAAGATGTCTTTGCTAAAGAAAATATTTTAAATTTCAAGAGATGTGCAGTAGATGGATTTGCCATACGAAGTGAAGATATAAAAGTGGGAATGGAAAAAGGATTAAAGATAGTGGATGCAATTGATGCTGGAGAAATTTCAGAGATTGCAGTGCGAAGAGGCGAATGTATAAAGGTTGCAACAGGTTGCAAATTACCACAAAACTGCACTATGGTTATCATGATAGAAGATACACAAATTATAAATGAAGATAAAATAGTAATATTAAAAACAAGTAATAACAAAAATTACGATGATATTGGAAGCGATGTCAAAAAAGGAGAGAAAATTGTAAACAAAGGGGAAATATTAACTCCGCCAAAAATAGGGCTTCTTGCAGCAAATGGAAATGCAAAAATAGAAGTATACGGCAAATTTAAGATCGGAATTTTGATAACTGGAGACGAAATTATTCCTCTAAATGGGGTACACGAAAGAGAACTGAAAAACGGGAAAATTTACGATTCTAATTCCTATATCATCAAATCTATGTTAGCGGGTTTTTTTACTATAAAACATTATGGGATTGTAAATGATGTTAAAGAAGATATAGATAAAATTTTGGAAAGAGCCTGGCAAGATGATGAAATAGATATAATGATAATGACTGGCGGGACATCAATGGGAGATAAAGATATAGCATATAAAATTATTGAAGAAAAAGGTGATATGTTATTTCATAAACTTTTTATTAAACCAGGGAAACCAACATTTTTTGGAAAAGTTAAAGACAAATCTATCATTGGTTTACCCGGCAACCCTACGTCAGCATTTATAATAATCGATGCATTATTCCTTCCAATTTTGTTTAAAAAATCACGCCTGAAATTTAAAGAAAAAAGAATTTCTGCAATCTTAGATAACGATGTTGAAACAGGTGATAGAG
>NZ_JBMFRG010000018.1:0-34529 GCF_049968175.1 Dissulfurimicrobium sp. | reverse complement strand
CGCATTTGCAGAGGTGCAGCAGATGTAACTCTCGGCCTTGACCTCTGCGGTGGAATTTACATATGTCACAACCGGTACATCCGGATATTGTTTTTTAAAGTCCCTTAGCTCTGCGGCAGTGAGCATGTCAGCCATGGCACAACCTGCATCTATTACAGGCAACAGCACCTTTTTGTCAGGACATACGATGGCAGCTGTCTCGGCCATAAAATGTACGCCACAAAACAAGATGATATCTGCATTCGTCTTTGAGGCCTCGATACTAAGTGCCAGAGAATCTCCAGTTATGTCTGCTAGGTCTTGTATCTCAGGAGGCTGATAGTTGTGAGCAAGGATTATTGCATTTTTATCCGTTGCAAGCCTTTTGATTTTTAGAGCCAATTCATCCTGGCGCGTCATATCTTGATCCTTATTAAATTAATCGCTGTGCTAGTTATCGTCCGTTCTATATATATCAATTCCTTTTGGTGGAACGAATTTAAAGAGAGAGTCTTTAATGGCCGTATTCACCTCAATGTTTTTAAACATCAAGTGGATCTTTCCACCAGTTTGATCTTCAAGCCACATCTCCTTTATTAGATGGGTCTTAGGATCAAGGCCTACCCAAATCGTCTGGACCTGCCCGGCGTCATCAAGCGGTATGAGCTTTAAAGACCAGTTTGGATCAAGGCCGTTTTGTCCCCCTGGACCTACCAGAAAATATTTATTGATATCTCCTTTGCCAAAGAAAAAGGCTCTGCTTACCTCAGAAGATAAAAACTGCTCCCTTGCCAACACTGTTACCTGTTTTGCCTCCGGTTCATATACATAAACCTCGCTGCCAGAGGTTACGATCAATTGAGGCTCAGGTTGTTTGTATTCCCAGCGCATTAGGTACGGTCTTTTGAAATAGACCGTGCCTGTAGCTGTTATACTTTCATTTACGCTGGCTGGTTTGGTTTCCTGCACAAAATCAGCCTTGATGTCATTTGTTTTTTCATAACGTCTTTGGAGCATATTTGCCAGCTCGGTGACATGTCTCGCTTGGTCCTGTGCAAAAGATAAAGTGGAATTAAAAAATATTGCATAAAAAATAAATAAAATGTAGCAAAATAAATAAAACTTATTTGACATTTTTATAAAATTCCTTAAATAATAATTGATCTTTCATTTATATAATTATACCCTAACGGCCAATAAATCAATGCGGCGTCCCATTTGGCAATCCTATAGCATAAAAAATATTTAGAAATACCAGTTGTAAGGTAGATAAATTAATCATGAGAACGATATGTTCCATTAATGCGTCTATCTTGTTTGCCGTGGCGGTCTCTTTGGATTGCATGGGTATATATAAGGTGTTATTTATATAATTGGCCTTAACTAAAATATCTTTTCAGGATTGGAAAGTGGGTCGCGATACCGACCTTCCCCCTATCCTTTTTAGTAAGACATTGTAATAATATCGCAAAGGGTGATTGTCAGAAATGCGGCCGAACAAGGTGGTATCGAGGTTTTTGTGATGGCTCGAGTAGAATATGGAAGCATAGTCGTAATTGAATACCGTGTAAGGCTTGCCACTGGTCAGATAGTCGATTCTTCTGAAAAATCAGGCGGACCTGTAAAGTTTTTATGTGGACAGAGTGATTTTCCAAGGCCTGTGGAAGAAGGATTGATCGGCCTTGCACCTGGTGAGGATAAAGTAATAGCTGTGGCGCCTTTGTTCGGCTATGGTTATTATGACCCAAAAAAGGTATATCTAGTCGCAACCGAACGTATTTTTGAAGAGATTGAGACAGGCAAGGTTATAAAGGTCCCTGACGAGTTCGGTATTAGAAGGGCTGCATTGGTGCGGTCTGTCTTGCAAGGGGCTGTGCTTGTGGATTTTAATCATCCACTTGCTGGGAAAACCCTCTATTTTGAGGTTAAAGTAAAGGATGTCTTTTATCCTGACCCGCAAAATAACAATAAAGGGGTATTCGCCAATGGAAACGGCATTGAAGAAGGCAGGGATTAGTGCGATATATGAAAAAATTATTTCAAATCAACGTCTTGATGCCTATGATGCCAAAAGGCTTTACGAGATCAATAATCTGCCGCTTCTTGGTTATTTGGCAAATATCGTCCGAGAGAGACTGAACGGCGATAAAACCTATTATATCTATAATCAGCATATAAATTACTCAAATATTTGTATAAATCTGTGTAAATTCTGCGCCTTTGGCAAGAAAAAGGGGGCACACGCAGCCTATGAGATGACCATTGGCGAGATAGTATCCAAGATTGAGGAACGGTTGAGCGAACCTGTCAGAGAGGTCCATATCGTCGGCGGAGTTCATCCTGATCTCCCTTATGAATATTATATTGATATGCTAAAGGCCATAAAGGCCGTTCGTCCAGATATACATATACAGGCATTCACCTGCGTAGAGATTGCCCATATTGCAAGGATGGGCGGAAAGTCTATAGAAGACGCCATCTCTGATCTTATTGCGGCAGGACTTGGCTCTATGCCCGGCGGAGGGGCTGAGATATTTAGCCCCAGGATACGTGAGCGTCTCTGTCCAAACAAGCTCTCCGGCGAGAGCTGGCTTGAGGTTGCAAAGACAGCGCATAGGCTCGGGCTGAAGACTAATGCAACCATGCTTTACGGGCACATTGAGACCCTGGATGAGCGTATAGACCACCTGATGGCGCTGAGAGACGCCCAAGACGAGACAGGCGGATTCATGTGCTTTATACCCCTTGCCTTTCATCCAAAAAATACTGAGCTCAACGGTGTTTCCATAACTGGCGGGGTCGAGGATTTGAAGATGATAGCCCTTTCAAGGCTCATGCTTGACAATTTTCCTCATATAAAGGCCTATTGGGTGATGTTAGGGCCGAAGGTAGCGCAGATAGCCCTTTCCTTTGGGGCTGATGACTTAGATGGTACGGTGATGGAGGAGAAGATCGCCCATATGGCAGGTGGTGAGACCTCTCAAGCCATGACAAGAAAAGAGATTGAAGACTTGATAAAACAAGCAGGCCGTATACCTATCGAAAGGGATACACTCTACCGACCTGTATGAAGGCGACCATACAAGACATCTTTCGAAAAGTTAGGGATCGGCAGAGGATAACTGGTGACGAAGCCGTTTTTCTTTATGAAAATGCCGATCTCCTGACCCTAGGTATGTTTGCGGACGAAATAAGGCACTTTCTGCACCCCGAACCTGTCGTAACATATGTGATAGATAGAAACATTAACTATACGAATGTCTGCATATCGGGCTGCAAGTTCTGTGCTTACTTTCGGGCGCCAGGGGATAGTGCCGGCTATGTGCTCTCAAAAAGAGAACTGGGCCAAAAGATAGAAGAGACTAAGGCCCTGGGTGGCACCCAGATACTTCTTCAGGGTGGACTTCACCCTGATTTGCCGTTGTCTTTCTATGAAGACATGCTCTCTTTCATAAAAGGTTTCGATATACACTGCCATGCATTTTCGCCGCCAGAGATCATCCATCTTGCCAGGCTTTCGGGTCTTTCTGTAGCCGAGGTACTTCTTAGACTCAAAGCGGCAGGTCTTGATTCCATACCTGGTGGAGGCGCAGAGATACTTTCTGACAGGGTAAGGAATATTGTATCTCCAAAAAAGGCTGGCACAGACGAGTGGCTGGGTGTAATGGAGACGGCTCATAGGCTCGGGATTAGAACCACCGCAACTATGATGTTCGGTCACATCGAGACTATAGAGGAGCGGATTGTCCACCTTATGCGTCTTCGTGAACTTCAGGACCGCACCGGTGGATTTACTGCCTTTATTCCATGGCCATTTCAGCCAAAAAACACCGCCCTCAGTGTTAAGGCCGCAACAGCCCATGAATATTTAAAGCTCCTTGCCATCTCACGGATAGTCCTGGACAATTTTGCAAACCTTCAGGCCTCTTGGGTGACTCAGGGGCCAAAGGTAGCACAGATAGCCCTATCCTTCGGTGCCAATGATTTTGGTAGCACGATGATAGAAGAAAACGTAGTGGCCGCAACAGGGGTAACTCATAAGCTGTCTGAAGATGAGATAAGGAGACTCATCGTAGAAGCTGGGTTTTTGCCCAAACAGCGTCTTATGGATTATAGATTTGCGGAAAAATCCAGATAGATATCCTTTAAATGAAGATAAATGAAGAGATTGGATAATAGAGAGACCTTACGCATCCATAGAGCCAGATGGGTGGTGCCGGTATCGTGTCCGCCTATTTCAAACGGCGCGGTTGTGACCTTTGGCGGGAAGATAATCGAGGTAGGCGAGATAAATAAAATAGCCCTTCGCTTTCACGGTACGATCTTGGATCATGGGGATGTGATACTCTGTCCTAGGCTCATAAATGTGCACTCGCACATGGAGCTTGCTCCTTTGAAATATCGCCTTGAGCCCAGTGGTTCTTTCACTGGTTGGATACGGGCTGTTATCAAGGCGCGCAGCAATATCAATGCCGATGAGTTTAGGCCAGCGGTCGAGGCAGCCATAAATGAGATGACCTCAGGCGGGATAGTGGCGGTTGGAGATATCGGCAATACAGAGCTTATCCCTGAAATCGTCCTGCAGAACATGGGGCCAGGCATAAGGGGTATCTTTTTTAAAGAGATAATATGTCAGCAAAACGATCCAAGACCATTGGTAAATGACTGGATCAGTTTTACGGCTATGACGTCCGGCTGCTTTCATTTTACAGTTGCGGCGCATGCACCTTATACAGTGTCTCCGCAGGCGATAAAGGTCATAAAGTCGATAAGTCGATTGAGAAAAAGGCCTTTTTCTATACATGTCGCAGAATCGTCAGATGAGATAGAGTTTTTGGCTGGCGGCAATGGTCCATTGAGAGAGCTACTTGAAGAAAGGGGGTGCTGGCTGCCTTTTTATGACATTCCCAAGGCTAGCCCTGTATCATATCTTTCATCTCTAAATGTGCTTGACAAGGATACGATATGTGTTCACTGCGTACATTTGAGTGATGACGATATAGACATATTGGCAAGGGGTGGTGCTACTGCCTGTCTGTGTCCTAGAAGCAATTTTTTTTTAGGTGTAGGCATTCCGCCTGCCGAAAAACTGGTAAAGGCCGGCGTACCGATCGTCCTTGGAACGGATAGCCTTGCAAGTAATGACAGGCTGTCCATATTTTCAGAAATGGCAAGCCTTGCGCGCATTGCGCCAGGACTTTCGACCGAGATAATTTTTAAGGCCGCAACCCATGGCGGCGCAAGGGCGCTTGGCATGGGTGAGGACCTGGGTGCACTTTCAGAGGGAAAGATTGCAGTATTTCTTGCCGTCAATGCCCCAAATATAATAGAAAGTGATATATATGATTTTCTGACAATGGGTTGTGAAGGTCCTGAAGTGAGGTGTCATCTGATCAATGGCTGACGTCTTATCTAAATCGAGCCCCAAACCAAGGGTAGGGTTTGTAAATTTTATAAATACCTCACAAATATATATACCATGGAAGGAATCTGGCGGGGCGCCGGGCTGGGAGATAGTGGAAGGCCCACCTGTCTTATTGAACAGGCTTCTTGATGCAGGTAAAATTGAGGTGGGTATAGTATCGTCGTATTTTTACGGACTTAATTTTAAAAAATACCTCATCTTTCCTGGGTTGTCGATCAGCGCAACCGGCACGGTCGGAAGCGTAACGCTCTTCAGCAAGGTGCCCCTTAAAAGGCTTCAGGGCAGGATTGTGATTGTAACCCAATATTCTGCTACATCGGCAAATCTTGTGAAGATTGTGCTTGAAGACTTTTTGGGTGTAAAACCTATCTATATGACCGGAGACTTCAGCCTTTTGAACAAAAAAGACGTGGGGGCATCTGCCTACCTTGCCATAGGCGACGAGGCATTACGGCTGAGGGAGAGGATCGATTTTGATCAGATCGACCTTTCCGTTGATCTCGCCGAGATATGGCTCAACAATACAGGACTCCCTTTTGTCTTTGCAGTGTGGGCGATAAGGAAGGAGTGTATTAAAGATACATCTGACGCATTGACGATACTTTATAGAAAGCTGAATCACTGTCGACTTCAAGGCCAACAGGAGCTTGAAAGGATAAGTGACATTGCCGCAATCGTAATACCTATGGACAAGACCAAGTGCCTTGATTATTTAAGGGGTATTGAGCTTGATTTGACAGAGGAAAAACAAAAAGGGCTTTTGCACTTTTTTGATCTACTTAACAGACGTGGTGATTTCCCAAAGATCTCTTCATTATCTTTTTTTGAGGCCTTTGCGACATGATGTACTCAGAAAATGAAAAAAAACATTTCGTAAGGAAGAAATTTGCATCTGTCGCCGGCAGCTATGACCTTTTGAACTCGATCCTCAGCTTGAAAATAGATTCGTATTGGCGTTTAGTAACGGCCCGTGAGCTGGACGGATGTGAAGAGGGTCCGATTCTCGATCTGTGCGCAGGAACCTTGCCGCTCTCTCGCGAACTTGCAAAGAGAAGAAACAACACAATAGTCGCGATGGATTTTTGCTATGAAATGCTCAAATGTGGTGTTTTTAAGCTCAATGGCGATAAAAAGATGGGTTTTATTGTGCCTGTATGCGGGGATGGCGAGGAATTGCCTATATCGAATTCAAGATTTTCTGGGGCAACGGTGGCCTTTGGTGTTAGGAATTTGAGCCGTCTTGAAAAGGGTCTCAGAGAGATGTTGCGGGTGTTGAAACCGGGCGGAAAGCTTGTGATTCTTGAATTCTCGCGTCCAAAGAACCATGCCTTCTCTAAGATATATAACGTTTATCTCCATAGGTTTCTTCCAGCACTGGGAAGTCTTATTTCAAAAGACCGCGAGGCCTACAGATATCTGGCAGACTCAATTCAGGCATTTTATGAGCCCCATGTCCTTGCATCCATGATGCGAGGGGCAGGTTTTGTAAATATTAACTATAGGCCGCTCACTTTTGGTATTGTGACCCTTTATACAGGTTTAAAGCCCTAAGTATGCGTTATCTATCTGTCGGATGGCACAAAACCTATCGGTTTATAACCAGGGTTCAATTTATATATACCTGGCAGATACCTGTATTGTTCGTTATAGTCAAGACCATATCCAACCAAAAAGCCATGTCTGATTTCGAAACCTACATAATCGGCTTCTATCTCTACCTTGCGTCTTTCCTTTTTGTCGATCAGGCAGCAGATACGCACAGAAGCGGGTTCATGTAGTTTTAGCACCTCTTTGAGGTACTTGATGGTATAGCCGGTATCTATGATATCTTCTACGACAAGCACGTCAAGACCTGTGATATCCAACTCTATATCCTTGCTGAAGGATATGCCGCCGGATGATTCAGTCCCTGCATAGCTTGAAAGCCTTACGAAATCCAATTTGATTGGCAATTTTATGGCGCGGACCAAGTCGGCCATAAAAATAAAAGCGCCTTTTAATATACCGATCAATATCAATGGGTTATTCTGATAATCTTTTGTAATCTTTTCACCGAGCTCAAAGACCCGCTTTGCTATTGTTGAAGGTGAAAGCACTTCTTTTAATTCATCTTCCGTCTTCAAAGTTTCCTCCTATTCCGATTGACAATATATTTAAAAAGATTAATTTATATAATTGTAATAAAATTTTACAATCTTATCAAAATCATACAGGAAAAGGAGAGATTATGCCGATTTTTGATTTCTTTTGCAACAACTGCAAAAAGACATTTGAACGTTTTGTCTCTTCCTTTAAAGATGCAAACGATGTCCACTGCCCTTATTGCGGCGCAAGAGAAACGAAAAAGATGCCCTCGGGTTTCAACTACAGCTCGACCAGCCTGTCCAGCGGAAAAAGCGGCTTAAGTTCATCTTGCAGCGGAGGCGCCGGACATTTCGGCAGGCGTTTTGGTTGAGCTTAACAAAAGAGCTCAGGCCGTGTGCCTGCATGACGCATGACACAAGAGGTCGGGCATGTTCATCGCCTGGCCTCTTTATTTATTACTGCCTTATCAGACCTGCCCTATATTGTGCATATGCATCTCTTGTAAAAAGATATGGATCAATGGCCTCTCTTTTGATCTTTTCATATTCTCCCATATGAAGAGATATGTAATTAACCCTGACAACCCCTTCCGTCCCCCAATATTCAGCCGTAGTGAGGAGATATGTCATCGGATCGGGCAAAAAATCCACCACAATCCCGATCCCATCCCTTAGGCTTGACGGCCCAAAAAACGGCAGCACCAGATAAAAACCTGGACCTGCACCATAGCGTCCGAGCGTTTGGCCGAAATCTTCCTGTTTTTTTGGGATGTCCCAAAAATTTCTTGCCGGATCAAACAAACCCCCTACTCCATAGATACTGTTTATGCAGAAGCGGGTAAACTCATTGGAGGCATCGCTTATCCTTCCCTGGAGGAGACAGTTGCTAAGCCTTATAGGCGTAGCAAGATTTGAAAAGAAGTTAGAGACCGATATCCTGGCCGTCTCAGGTATTACAAAAGAATATCCCTTTGCTATAGGTTTAAAAAAATAAAAATAAAGTTTATCATTTAGCTGAAACATGATGCGATTGAATGGCTCTATAGGGTCTGGCATCGATGCGATGGCCTTCTCATATTCTTCATCTTGGTTGTTCGATTCAGAATCGAATGGTTTGGCGATGGAAGTTGCACCTTGTGCGTCATTTGCGGATACATCGTTTACAACGAACAGAGCCTGGTTTATGCACAGCAAAGATACGACTATTGGCAAAACGGCAGCGTGCGACAGTTTCATAGTCCCTCCGGTAAATTAAAAAACCGATGCCATGCGATTGTTGGCACCAATCAATCTTAAAGATACTTCATTTAATAATACCCTTAGCAATTTCGCCGCAATATCAGGGAATTTCTCAAGGAGTTCCTCAAAGGAATCCCATTTCATAACGGCAAGACATGTCTCTTCAAGGGCCGTTGCAGTGGCTGATCGTGGAAGTTCGCCTTTATTTAGTATGGCCCTTTCTCCGATAAATGAACCACTTCCCAAGATAGACAATACAAAATATTTGTCATGGAACTCAGTCTGCTTTTTAATTTCAAGCTTTCCAGAGACAATAAAGGCCATCCAATCAGCCCTGTCTCCTTCTTTAAAAAGAATCTCGCCAGCCAGCGATTTTTTTAGTGCAAAAAAAGAGGAAAGGTTGTCAATGGCTATACCTTTCAGGCAGCTGAGCCCAGCAAGAGATATTTTTATATCTAAGCATAGATCTCTTTTATCCATTTAATATCATATGCCTTTATTGTGATTATTTCTTGATGCATTTAATTCATCTATTTTTTTATTCATTTCTTGAATCAAATCAGCAAAACCTTTTTGTCTTATAATTTGATTATATGTTCCTCTATATGTACTTACAAGACTTACATTTTCAATTATAACATCATATATATACCAGCTTTTACCATTAAAAAACATATAATAAATAAGTGGTATATCATTTGTTTTTGTTCGGACAAGTGTATTTACTCTTGCAGTATCACCTTGTAGAATTTCATTCTGGAAAATAACTTTTTCATCTGAGTAGCTTTCAATTTTTCCTATATAAGACGCCTCAAGGAGTTTTGAAAACAAATCTGCAAAGGTCTCCCGCTGTTCAGGCGTAAGTCCTCTCCAATTAGTGCCTAAGACTCTTTTAGACATTTCATTAAAATCAAAGCGTTCAAAAACTAATGCTCTGATTTTTTGTGTTTTCTCATCTTTGTTTAAATTTTTATTTTTAAGTAGATCGATTATTGAATTAACAGTAGTACTTATTAAGGCCATAGGATCTTGTTTATTATTTGCTATAGCTGGTCTGAAAGAAGAAGCGATAAAGATTGCTATTAACAGTAAAGTAGCTATAAATTTTAATTGTGAAATAGTTTTCATATCTATTCTTCCTTCCTATTGTTTTTCAAATATATATTTACTAATAAGTCCTTCTATATCTATAGCAGCTTCAGTATCTGTTATCTTACTTCCATCTTTTAGATATTTTTCTGATGCTCCTGGCTTGAGACTTATGT
The DNA here is from genome assembly GCF_049968175.1 of Dissulfurimicrobium sp. Lineage (NCBI taxonomy): Bacteria > Deltaproteobacteria > Dissulfurimicrobium > Dissulfurimicrobium sp. The sequence goes on along the minus strand of NZ_JBMFRG010000018.1, from coordinate 24,537 downwards.
ATTTGTCACCTATTATGCCAGAAGTTTTTATACTTGCAATTGTGTCGCTTGGTATCTTGACGCCATTTTTAATAGCAAGGATTACTTTTGCTTCATATGTATTTTGATCAAGTGTTATTTTTTTTACTTTACCAACCTTGACTCCTCCTATATCCACGTCGGCTCCTTCTTTGAGGCCTGAAATAGAGGTAAAGTAGGCGGTTACATTATAGGAGTTTTCGCCCAGAAGCGGGACATCTCCAAGTTTTATTGCAAGATATGCAAAACAGATAAAACCTCCGATCAAAAACAAACCGACTATTGTATCAATTTTGATCCGATTCATAAAAGGAATCCCCTGAAGAATAAATATTGCCCATCGTCTCCTCTACAAAACCCTTTATATAACTGTTCCGAGACAGCTGAAAGCCCTCAGGCGGCAAGCATCCCTGTATCTTTCCCTCTGCAATCAAGGCGATATAGTCTGCCAGCTTGAATATCTTGGGTGCATCATGGCTTACAATGATGGCGGTGAAGCCAAGCCTTGCCTGCGTGCTCTGTATGAGTCGGTATATCTCTTTGCTCCTTTTGACATCAAGACCGGTTGTAGGTTCATCAAGAAACATAATTTTTGGATCGAGAATCAGGGCGCGCGCCAGTCCTACTCTCTTTTTCATCCCGCCGCTTAACTGGGCCGGGAATTTCATGTCCATCCCCTCGAGATCCATAAGTGCCAATTTTTCATGCACTTTGTCTTTGATATGTCTTTCAGAGAGCTTGGTCCGTTCGCGAAGCGGCAATGCGACATTGTCATAAACGGTCATGGAGTCGAAGAGCGCGGCACCTTGAAATAGTACACCAAAATTTGCGCGCGTCTCCTTTAGCTCTTTTTGTTTCATTTTGCCAATATCTTTCCCATATATGAGAACTTCACCGACATCGGCGCGCAAAAGCCCTAGCATATGTTTAATTATCACGGACTTGCCTTGGCCACTTGCACCGACGATAACGGTTGTCTTTCCTTCAACTATCGAAAGATTTACTCCATTCAGTACCGTCTGATTGCCGAATGTCTTTCTGACATCCCTAAGTTCTATTACAATCCGTCTTGATTCTTTCGCCATATCGTTTAAAGCAGAATAGCCGTAATTAGATAGTCAAAGACAAGGATGGCTACGGATGAAAGTACTACGGCTTGTGTGGTGGCTCGGCTTACGCCTTCTGCGCCAAAGCCCAGGCGATCAAGATGGAGATAAAAACCCTTTGCGGCGCATATCCAGATGATGATTACGGCAAAGGCCAAGGACTTTATAATGCCCATATGTACATCCTGCCATACAACGCTTTTGTATAAACCATAAAAATAAGCACCCTCGTTTACCCCCAAGAGATCCACCCCTACCGCAAAACCACCTATTATGCCTATGCAATCAAAAAGACTTGTAAGAAGGGGTATACAGATAATTGCAGCAACAAGCTTAGGGGCAATGATGAATTTATACGGATCGATCGCCATGCATTCAAGGGCGTCGATCTGTTCGGAATTACGCATGATTCCGATCTCGGCGCAAATCGCCGAACCAGCCCTGCCTGTAACCATCAGGGCCGTCAATACAGGACCAAGCTCCCTGACCAAGCTCAATCCGACGGCTGACCCGAGGGCGCCTTCTGAACCAAACTGACGCAGGCTATAATAACCTTGAAGTCCAAGCACCATGCCTGTGAACGCCCCTGTGAACAGTATGACGAATACTGAGCTTGCTCCGATAAAATATATTTGTTGTATTATGGGGCGTATTTTATATGGAGGCACAATTACGCTTATAAGGCAGTAAAAGAGAAAAATTCCCATCCTGCCTGCATAATCAAGAAAGCCTATAATCGAGCTACCCAGCTTTGAAAAAATCGTCATACAATAGGCCGTTGAATAAATAATTTTTTTAATTTTTATCACCTTAAGCGCATTGTTTCAACCTCAAAAAAAGTTATTATAGTCTTATTATCTATTGAATGCCAGTTTCTTCTGGATATTATAAAAATATTTATACATAGAGTTAATATAACGATATAATTTTTAATATGGCCTTGGCAGAAGCCGCCGACATAAAAAATAAATAAAGATATAGGTACTGGATTCAGCATCAAGAAAAGTGAGTATTATTAACTTATGTAATTTTCTTGTAATAAATTTGTAATTTTTCAGAATTATAATTAATTTAATTTAAATTCGTAGAGGAGGTATTTTCTAAATGAAAAAGTTTTTAACACTAGCCGTTGCATTGTCAGTGATGGGCCTATCTTTTGCTGCCCTTGCAGAAGATATGCAGACGCAAGATCAGCAGCCTGCCGCGCAAGAGCAAGTTGAAAAAGCGCCTGCAAAAAAGGAGGTTGTAAAGAAGGCAAGGAAAGTAAAGAAGGCAAAGAAGGCAAAGAAGGCAAAAGCTAAGGCGGCAAAGAAGGCAAAAGCGACAGAAGAAAGCCCGGCCGCACAGCCTGAGACACAGCCTGAGACAAAGTAATTAATAGCATCTAATTTATTTTACATCAAAAAGGGCCTTGAAAGGCCCTTTTTGATGTAAAAATCAATTAATTTTTCTTGGTTTGGCCTTTTCTTTATATTTGGCTAGATCTTTGATTTTATCGGTTAGATAATTTAATTTTGGTGGAATGATATTCTCTGCGAATTGATATTCATTGATAATGGATTTTAGATAAATTTTTATTTCAAGTGGGTCTTTTATGACCTTAAGACCATTAAGTTTTGCTTTCAACCATTGCCAATCTACTTCGGCGCCTTTTGCCAACAAAAGTTTGGGATGAGCAGTGGGAGTAAGCCTTTCTTCTCTATAAAAGAGCTCTTCATATAATTTTCCACCCGGTCTGAGACCTGTAAAGACAATTGGTATGTCGGTATAAGGGGTAAAGCCTGCTAGGCGGATGATTTGTTCAGCCATGTCCAGGATCTTGACAGGTTCTCCCATATCGAGCACAAAAATTTCGCCGCCGCAACCCAGTGCTGATGCCTGCAATACAAGTTGACATGCCTCAGAAGTGGTCATGAAATAACGCCTTATCTCCGGATGGGTGACGGTAAGGGGCCCTCCATTTGCCATCTGCCTTTTAAAGAGCGGGACTACCGAACCGGAGGATTCAAGTACATTTCCAAATCTAGTTATTATAAAGGCCGTATTGGAATCATAGGTCATGTTTTGACAGTAAAGTTCAGCAATGCGCTTGGTTGCACCCATAACACTCGTCGGATTTACTGCCTTATCAGTGGAGATTAAAATAAATTTCTCTACGCCTGACTCAGATGAGACATCGGCTATATTCTTTGTACCGAATATATTTGTCTTGATGCCAGCCAATGGATTTTTTTCGACCATCGGGACATGCTTGTACGCTGCCGTATGAAACACCAGGGACGGCCTTTCTTCTTTAAAGATCTTTAATAGACTGTCTCTGTCTCTTATGTCGGCCAAAATCGCCTTTATTTCCCTGTTTGGATATTGCTCTTTGAGTGTCATCTCTATCTGATAGAGCCCGAATTCGCTGATTTCGAGAAGGATTATTTTTTTGGGGTCAAGAGATGCTATTTGACAACATAGTTCACTCCCTATAGATCCACCAGCGCCGCTTACCAATATGGTTTTATCTTCTATTTGGCTTCTTATGCCATCCCAGTCCAGACTGATTGGTGCTCTACCTAGGAGATTTTCAGTAGTGATATCATGTAATGTACTAATATCAGCTTTACTTGTTAAAAGTTTTTGTATGGATGGTAGGGTGCGGCATGGAATGTTGGCTTCATGGCATAGTTTTGTAATGCGTCTTACTGTCTTGGGGGCGGCAGATGGTATGGCGAGCAGCGCCATTTCTATATCCAACCTACGGACTATTTGGGCCAGATCTCTGGTGCGCCCGACGACCCGGACCCCGAGTATTTCTTTCCCAGCCTTCAGGCGGTCGTCATCCAAAAAACCTACAGGAAGATAAATCTTTTGATCTTTCCGAAGCAGTTCTCTTGCCAGCGCCTCCCCTGCCCTGCCAGCTCCAATGATCAATGTCCTGAGACCCGTCTTGCCATAGATTGTGCCTTCTATATAAAGTCGATATAAAGTCCTTCCTCCTGCCAAGAGGATGGTAAGTATTAATGGGTCCAGTACAAATACGGCTTTTTGTTGGATGTTTTGAAATTCAAATATTGCGGTGATGAAACATGCAAAGAATACGGATTTTAATATACGTATAAGATCGGGGAGTGAAATGAACCTTGCCACTATCCGATCTAAGCGAAAATACATGATCGATATAACCTGAATGATAAATGCGGCAGGCAAAGACTTAAATATGACCACATAAGATGGGTTGAAATTCGAGATGATCACGAAAGACAACAGCCATGATATGGCGACGGAGGACATGTCATAAAAAAATATAATGGTGCGGACCCATACCCAACGGTGATTGAGCAGATACAGATTGAGGCGTTTAAGGAGATATCTCATGAATGAATAAGACCTCTTTTTATTGACCAGGACATTTTTTAGTTATAAATTTTTTCCAAGATATATCAATTATTAAAATAAAGGCCAGATAACTGCAGGCTACAAATAAAATTACGGCCCATTTTGCCGCACCGTTAGGCAAAAAGCAACCCGCCGCCCCGGAAGAGATCATAAAGCAATATTCTATAAGGGCGGTATTCTTGTGGCCGTATCCCATTTTAATAAGGCGTTGATAATAGTGCTCACAATGGGCGCGCCAGATCTTTTCCCTCCTTGTCAATCTTTTTAACAAAGTCAGCGTTGAATCTATTATGAATGGTGAAAATATGAGCATGGGGGACCACAGCGACCACAATCCCTTTTGCCATCCGATCAGTCCGATGGCCCCGGACAAGAACCCCAGAAATGTGGAGCCTGCATCACCCATAAATATGCGTGCAGGGTGAAAGTTATATATTAAAAATGCCGATGCGGCCGCTGAAATCGCGAGGTTGGCAAGGGAGAAGGTGATATCTCCTGCTAAGAGACTCGCTAGGCCATAGAATCCAAAACCCAATGCAGCCATACCCCCAGCGAGTCCGTCAGAGCCGTCCATAAAATTAAAGAGATTTGTCATCCAGGCGAGGGCCAAGACCGCGGCAACGATAATTCCTGTTTGCAGTCGGAGAAAGACGCCTACAAGCACATATGCCGCAACTAAGTGAATGGACAAACGATAACCTGCATGAATGTCTTTTACATCATCCAAAAACGAGACGGCTGCAATGGCGCATGACAGTATCAGGAGCGGAAATATCCAGCCTTCATCCAATATAGCAAGGCCTGCTACCGTCCCAGCTATAATTCCAAGTCCGCCAGTCCTGGGTATGGGCCTTTTGTGGAGCGAGCGGGCGTTAGGTGCATCTATGGCCAGCATCGCGGCCCCGCTCCGGAGCATCCATTTTATAAACAAATATGTAGTTAAAAATGACGCAGGGATTGACAGCAACAAGGTGGCCTTCATAAATTTTTTTGAGTTTTATACCAATTCGCTACATCTTTAAATCCTGACCAAATTGAATGGGGCGGCATCCATTTCAAGTGCTTTTGTATCAAAGAGCTGTCGATCATCAAGGGATTTACGATACGTTCAGCATCATCTCTTTTCCCAAGGAGGCAGGCTACGACCTTGATTATGTTTACAGGGCACGGGATCAGCCGAGGTTTTTTGCCGAGCGCTTTAGCGAGGAGCCTAATTATTTCTCCTACTGAGAGGTCAATCCCGTCGCTCACCAAAAATGTGGCGGATTCCTGAATGGGATATCTTATTAAAGACAACAAGATATCAATTAGGTTTGCGACGTTCAAAAGACTGCGCTTGTTATTTATGGATGAAAAGGGCAATGGAATGCCTGCATCAATGAGCCGCAATAGGCGCAACAGGTTTCCTTTCATTTTAGGGCCATAGACCATTGGAGGTCTCAGGATGACGGCCTTCATATTTGAGCCCGCAGCCGTTGCATTCACTACCTGTTCGGCCTGCCATTTGGACATCGCATAGTCATCTGAAGGGGCCGGAATATCTTTTTCGCTGAATGGTCTATCCAGGCTGATCTCTCCGTGCACCTTGGCTGTGCTGAGATATATAAACTGTTTGACCCCGGCGTGCGCAGCCATTTTGCACAGCCTTTCAGTTCCATATGTATTGATTGTATAAAATTCCTTTTTTTGATCCTTGCCGCCTTGTATGACATGCGTCTTGCCAGCAAGGTGTATAACTATATCTATTCCATCCAAGGCGCAAGACCACTCTGTGTCGGGACCTATCTCGCCCACGACCAATAATTCATTTATTCCTTCTATATGCGGCCCGATCCTTCTTACAGCTCCACGCGCAAATATATTCAAGCCGGACAGGCTCTTGCAGAGGTTTTGGCCTATGAAACCATTGGCGCCGGTGATTAAAACATGGATCATTTTAAAGGGATGAGATATTTTTTGATTATTAATATAATATAAAATTATCGAAATCGACAGCTATGCCTAAATTCATCATACCAAAGACGTCAAGGCAGATTATAGGCCGGATATTGCTGCATCTCGATGAGATAGATTCAACAAATACCTTTCTCCTAAAAAATGAGGCCTTGTTGAGTGAAGATGGATTGACGGTCTATGCCGACAGACAAACTGGCGGCCGCGGCAGGATGGAGCGGAGTTGGTCAGGCGGTGCAGCTGATAAAAGGCATCTTTTTTGCTCTGTTGTCGTACATATCAGAGGATTTTTATGCTATATCTATCCATCTATTACTATCTTAATAGGGCTTGCCACATTTAGAGCCCTAAGGCTTCTCGGGGTTAAAGGACACATGATCAAATGGCCCAACGATATCCTTATCGCAGGCAGGAAACTTTGTGGTATACTTTGTGAAGTGAGATCTGTAGGGGATATGAAGGTCATGGTGGCCGGAATAGGGATAAATCTTGAGGGTGGTCCTGAGCAATTCGGGCCGTCATTGCGTGACAAGGCGACCACACTTGAAGCTAGCGTAGGCATCAAGGTAAAAAGAGATCATATGCTTAATGTCTTGCTTGACGAGATAGACAAGATACTGATTGAGGCCCGGGATGGCCTTGAATCGATATTTCGTGAATGGGAGACATCGTCAGGCATGATCGGCAAGGCCGTTTTGTTTGAGTATCAGGAGGAAGAGATGTCAGGGATTGTGACAGGGCTGGACAGTTCGGGACACCTTATCATAGATACCGACATGGGCTCGATCACCCTTGCTTCTGGTGGGATAAGCCTTAGATGCCCAATTTGATCTCTATTTTCATATGTTTTTATATACTGACAACAATCGCTTGACAAATCAGGGATGGCCAATAATAATGATTGCACTTTTTGCCGAGGTAGCTCAGTCGGTAGAGCAGTGGACTGAAAATCCACGTGTCGGCGGTTCGATTCCGTCCCTCGGCACCAAATGAATATCCATTAACATCCAAAAAATCCTTGTAAAGTTCATAAGCCTGCGTAGAGGCAGGCTTTTTTAGTTGGCGGGAATCAAACCCGGTCATTTACGTATTTGAAAAAAGTCTTTTCTTTTTAATTTAATGCATCCAAATGGTTTAAAATAATAAGCCGAATTCCCTGGTGTTATGAAACAAGATATCTGGGAAAAGCTCTTTTGTATGCGAGAACCTCCACTCGCCGGCAGCCAAAAATACGAGATGGCCCTCGGCATCCACGGCCAGATTGACCTGATTTTTTCTCTTGAACTCATCAAGTTTTTTCTGTCGCTACGACTCACCCATCTGGCAGCAGTATAATCAACCCCTTCGCAGATCGCATCCACTCCGTATTCCGCCTTGAGCTGCGCCATAGTCACTTCAAACTGCAATAATCCTACTGCGCCCAGGATGTAACTACTGCCAAGGATGGGCTGAAACAGCTGTACCGCGCCCTTCTCACTCAACTGTAGCAATCCCTTGTGAAGTTGTTTGATCTTGACTGGATTTTTGAGCAGTACCTTGCGAAAATGTTCGGGTGCAAAACTTGGGATGCCGGTGAATTTGAGTTTTTCTTTGTTTGTAAAGGTGTCGCCTATCTTGATAGTGCCATGATTATTGATGCCAAGTTTTTTCTGTCCTGGGCCATGAAGACAATAGCATTGGCCAAGTTATTTCCTTGCCGAGTCTGTGATGGATGACTTCATGCCTTTGATGAATTTCCCTGAGCAGATACGGAAAAATGCGATCCTGTCGCGATGCACCTGGTTCATGTTGGCCTGGATCTTAAAGACAAAACCTGAAAAGTTCTCTTCCTCAGGCAAAACCATTCGGCTGACAGTGGCCCTTGGGCCGGATGCAGGTGCAAGCTCAACAAAGGCATCAAGTAACTCCTTGACCCCAAAATTGTTGATTGCGCTGCCGAAAAACACAGGGGTCTGGTTTGCCTTTAGATATTCCATATAATTAAAGGCGCTACCGCTCCGTCCAACAGGGCAACGTCCTTACGTAGTTGTTCCGCTTGACTTCCAAGCAAACGATCCAGCATCGGATCTTTAAGGCTGTTTATCACGATGCCTTCCCGAGATCTGGTGTCAAGACCAGGGGTTAATAGATGCAGCTCCCTTCGATATAGGTTATAGACGCCTTTGAAGCCCTTGCCCATATCTATGGCCAAGAAAGCGGCACGCATTCGATCTGGAGTTTATCCTCGATATCGGCTATATATTTAACGGATCGATCCCTTCCCTGTCCAGCTTATTGATAAAGGTCATGACCGGGATATTTCTCATCCGGCAGACCTCCATAAGCTTTTCGGTTTGAGACCCTATGCCTTTGGCATTGTCAATCACTATGAGGGTGCTATCAACAGCAGTCAGCACACGGTATGTGTCTTCAGAAAATCCTGATGCCCCGGGGTGTCTAGGAGGTTGATCTCAAAGCCCCTGTAATTGAACTTCATCACAGAAGTGATGACAGAAAGGTACGACGACTTCGCTCTCTTTTTGGAGCTTGTTCATTTTTCGATCCTTTTTTTCTGCCGGTCCTGGGTGCGGATTGACCAACTGTGATATTTGATTCATAATCAAAATATCCGGACATCTTGTGGTTGTCCATGATCAAACCATAGGGACGTCTGCAGACAATTTTGTAAAAAGGATATAAAATGACAATAATCCAAGACCGAGACGAGATATTGCAACTCATAAAAACAGCAAGAACTATTGCTGTAGTGGGTATATCGCCTGACACCCAAAGGGCGAGTTATCTGGTAACACAGCGGGTCATCGGACAGGGCATCTTCAAGATCTATCTGGTGAATCCAGTCCATGCCGGGGCAGAAATATTAGGGAGGAAGGTGCTCGCTTTTCTCAAAGATGTCCCTGAACCCATTGATATTGTGGACGTCTTCAGAAGACCTGACGCCACTGCGCCGATATTTGAAGATGCGATCAAGACTGGAGCAAAAATTATTTGGCTCCAGCCAGGCACAGAAAACGACGAGATAATCAGTCGCTATCAAGACAGGATCATGATTGTAAAAGACGCATGTCTTGGCGTCATGACCGGTCAGGCCTTTGCCAGCAGTAAAGAACATGTGGGTTAGGTCTTGAGAAAGGTCGCTATCTATCTAGGCTAGGTCCTAGCTATACCTCAATTTCATAAAACCATCTCCTGGTAAGCGGTAGGTCGTCCCTCCTTCCCAGAGAATAAAGAAACTGAAAGACGTGCATCGGCCCGTAACGAAATGCCGTTTGTGAGCCGGTCAGGTACAGCCGCCACATCCTTACGAATTGTTCGCCCATCATATCTTTTACGGTCTGAACATTTGCCTCAAAACGTCTGAGCCAGTGTCCGAGGGTCATATCGTAGTGTGGGCGCAGGTCCTCCATGTCTATAAAGTCAAAACCATGTGCCTCGGCCGCCTCCAATATCTCTCCGGCAGCCGGTATATAACCGCCTGGGAATATATATGTGGTTATCCATGAATCCATTTCCTTTGGGCTTGTTCTTGAGATAGTGTGGAGCAACATCAGGCCGCCAGGACGTAGGAGGTTCGAGGCCTTTTTGAAAAACAGATGGATATTTTCCTTTCCTACATGTTCGAACATACCAACCGATACGATACGGTCAAAAGGAGACGTCTCCAGTTCCCTGTAATCCTCAAGCCTGATATTCACCTGCCCGGAAAGCCCTTGCTCCTCAACCTTTTTTTTGCAAGGGCATATTGCTGTTCAGATAAGGTGATGCCAACTACCGAACAACCGTATATCTTCGCCGCATAGATCGCAAGACTTCCCCAGCCGCAGCCGATATCAAGAAGACGTTGGCCAGTGCTGAGTCTCAACTTGTGCAGGGTATAGGCGATCTTTCTGCGCTGAGCCTCTTCAAGGGTATCGCCTGGGGAAGAGAAAATAGCGCATGAATAGTTGAGTCCGTCGTCAAGCCATAATTTGTAGAAGTCATTTCCCTTGTCATAATGGGCCTGAACGTCTATTTTTGATTGCCTGATGCCGCCTCTTGCCTTGTTTTTGATGCCTGCCCAACAGATACGCGCCTTTTGGCTGAAGGATAATTTAGATTGAATGCCGGTCCTGTATACCAGGCTCAACAGCGCGCCCAGATCCCCTTCTATATCTATATCGCCATTGACATATGCATTACCAAATGCCAGAGATGGATCACCCGTAAAAATGGAATCAATGATATCGGGCTGTTTGATATGTAGGACAAACTGATGTGATCCCTCGCCAAACGAGAGTTCGGTTCCATCCCAAAGACGAACCTTACACGCAAAAGGTGGACTTTCCTTCAATATACAATCTAAAAATCCGACAGCACGTCTTGTGTCCATTTTGATGCCTCCATCGTTAATTTTCTTCTATAATATCATTCAACCTCCTCTGAAATTCCTCATTGGCAGCCGCCCTTTTAAGGAGATCAGGATCCAGTCCTACAGCTTCATCTTTTTTAGGTTTAAATTCGTCGCTTACGAGGTCAGAGACATCGATATCCACAAGTCTGGTCTGTCCTTTTATCTGGTTAGCACCGCCATTTTCAATTATGGCACGCTTGGCGCTGTAGGCCAACTCAAACCAATTTATAGATTCATCAGCCGAGACCCCCTCCCAAAGCAACCCCTTCAGACCTCTGAGATCGGTCCCGCATCTTTTGCAGACCTCATGATGATCAAAACTAATTGTCCCACAGCCTGGACATCTCATTTTATTTGCCTCCTTATTACGATAATTTGGCGTCGACCATTTACAATTCATTTAAAATATATCATATAGCCATTAGATTTTTCAAAAAAAATAGGGTAAGAAAATATTATGGCATCCTTTTGCAGTCAAAAATCATCTCTTATTATTATGTTGGGTCTTTTAACTGTATTTCTTTCATCCTGCACTGGCCCCCCGAAGACCCATTTGGTATCAGATGCATCTATCTTGAAGGTGGGTCAGAGCCAGACAGATGTGCTCAAACTGTTCGGACCGCCCTATGCCAGCCAGACTAACGCCAAGGGCCAGGAAGAGTGGTATTATTATGAAGTCAACAAACATTTTTGGCAGCGCATACCTCTGCTTGGGAAATATCTGGGGGGAGAAAAGATTGAGGCCCTGCAGATCATTTTCGAGTCGAGGAAGGTCATAAAAGTGCAGTATTATGTCGTCCCAGGCAGCTGATAGATCCGGCAGCGACCGATTCAAAATAGCTAGAGAGAGGATGGTTGGGCTGCAACTTGCGTCCAACGGGATAACGGACGAAAGGGTGCTGGCGGCTATGCGCAAGGTGCCAAGACATCTTTTTGTCGATGAGGCCTTGTGGGACCAGGCATATGGCGATTTTCCTTTGCCTATAGGCTATGCCCAGACTATTTCTCAGCCCTATATCGTGGCCTTGATGACGCAGGAACTCGGGCTGAAGGGTATTGAGAAGGTGCTTGAGGTAGGCACTGGTTCAGGTTATCAAGCCGCCATACTTGGTGAGCTTGCAAGGTCGGTCTTCAGTGTTGAGAGGGTGCCAGCCCTGCTCATAAGGGCAAGAAAGACCCTGGATAGTCTAGGTTATTCCAATGTTTATCTGAAACTTGATGACGGGACATGGGGATGGCGAGACGAGGCACCGTTTGACGCCATAATTGTTACCGCAGGATCCCCGATGGTACCCAAACCGCTTGTTGACCAGCTTGGAGATCCTGGCGTATTGATCATCCCTGTCGGTGATGAATATTCCCAAGTATTGGTGAAGATAACAAAAAGCGACGGTAGGTTGGAACAGAAGAACATAACAGGGGTGCGTTTTGTAAGGTTGATCGGTGAGCATGGATGGAAGGAGTAGGTTTAATTAAGGGGTCTGATTAAAGATATGATGCGAAGGATTGGGGTGATAGGCGCGGGTCTGTGCGATCCTGAGATTGCCGCAATGGCTGAACAGGCAGGGCGCATGATAGCGGAACGGGGCGCCATTTTATATTGCGGCGGTCTAGGAGGAGTGATGGAGGCCGCGGCAAAAGGGGCGTTTAATGCAGGAGGCATTACGGTTGGCATACTTCCTGGGCCGAAAGCGGCAGATGCTAATCCTTACATAAAAATACCTGTAATGACGGACATGGGATACGCAAGAAATGTAATACTTGTCAGGTCATGTGAGGTGCTTATAGCCATTGCTGGCTCGTACGGCACGCTCGCAGAGGCATCCATCGCCTTAAAGATGTGGAAACCGGTCATCGGCCTGAAGACATGGGAAAATCTCAAAGGCGTTTATTATGTCGATTCCCCTAAAGAGGCCGTAGACAAGGCATTCGAAATGTTGCTTTAATGGCAATAAAAGGGGGCATGGAAATTTTAGATTCAGCCATTCAACTCTTGCTTCATCTTGACAATTACTTGGATTTGTTTGTCCGGGGTTACGGTCCGTTTATCTATCTGATATTGTTTTTGATAGTATTCGCAGAAACGGGATTGGTCATAGCCCCATTTCTCCCGGGCGATTCACTCCTTTTTGTAACAGGTACATTGGCCGCTTCAGGCGCAATGGACATTAGGCTTCTGATGGTTTTGCTGATAATTTCAGCGGTCCTTGGGGATACGGTAAATTACTGGGCTGGTTATTGCGTCGGACCTATGGTGTTTCGCATGGAAAGCTCACGTCTTCTAAATAAAAAACACCTGGAAAGAACGCATTTATTCTATGAAAAATATGGCGGTAAGACTATAATAATCGCACGTTTCATTCCTATAATCCGTACTTTTGCGCCGTTTGTTGCAGGGATCGGCAGAATGACTTATAGGCGCTTTGTTGCCTACAATATAATAGGTGGCTCCTTGTGGGTGACGCTCTTTCTGTTGGGCGGTTTCTTTTTCGGCAATATATCATTCGTCAAAAAAAACCTGACCTCTTTTATCTTTTTTATCATCATTTTTTCCATCATGCCTGGGGTAATTGAATATACAAGGGCCAGATACGGTAAAGCCAGGGCCTAGCCCTGTTTGTATTCATGTTGAAGCATCTGAAGATCTTTCCAGACATCGAGCTTTACAGACTTTTGCCTGTCACCGGCAAGACGTAGAATATAGGCCGGATGATAAGTGACAACCACCTTTATGTCCAATATATCATTTGGTCGATCGATCCGCATTGACGACACCGGCAGATCTGGCAGGGAATAAAGGACGCCCCTTAGTTCATGTAACGGCTTTCTGACATTCAAGAGCCATTGCGCGGCAATCTGGCCTAGCGCCAAGATGAGCTTCGGGGAAACTGCGCATATCTGTAAGGCCAAAAATGGTATACATGAAGCGATCTCGCCTGGTTTCGGCGTCCGGTTAGCCGGGGGTCGGCACTTTATGACGCTTGTTATATATGTATCACTTCTTTCAATATCTATAGCCTTTAGCATCTTTGCCAAGAGTTTTCCTGAAGGTCCTACAAAAGGACGTCCCTCTATATCTTCTTCTCTCCCTGGGGCTTCGCCTACAATAAGAAGACGCGCATCACCAGGGCCCTCTCCAAAGACTATGCCTTTTCTCGTTTTGTGGAGTCCACACCTTTTGCAATCTCCAAGCAGATCCTTCACCTCAAGGAGCCCTGCTTCCCCTTTGGGCAAAGATATTTTTGTCGCCGGCACTGTAGCATCCCATTTGCCGTTCTGAAAATTATGTAAGCAGTCAGCGGACCCTCCAAGAAAGGCATTGATATGGCGCGTCCTCTCCACGACCTCTGTGCCGAGTTCCCTTTGAAATCTGATCCAATTGATGATATCGTGTATAAAATCAGTAAATTTGTCGAAGGTCATAGATGGTCGCTGCATGAATGGTCGCAAATATCATCCTCTGCCCCTATAAATAAATGAATCGATAAAATTATGAAAGAGGCATAAAAGATAAAAGGTGATAAAAACAGCGATTTTGTTGATAGTCTGTTATGTCGCATCCATGTCGTGTTGCCTGAAACAGGTATGTGCCGATGAGCCAAAAGACGCAAAGAGACTCTTTGAGAAAAAATGCGGAATCTGCCACTCGATAGAAAGGCCAAAGTCGATGAGGATGAGTAGGAACGAATGGAAAAAGACGGTCATTAGGATGCGGGAACATGCAAGGGTTTTTACGGATGCCGAGGCCGAGATCATCATTGATTATCTTGCCGAGCACTATGGCCGTTAAACATCTTTCCGATCATTCATGCCTCAAGGCCTCAATTGGATTTAAGAGTGAGGCCTTATAAGCAGGATAAAAACCGAAGAATACCCCGGTAACAACCGAAAAGCCAAAGGCTAGGACTATAGAGATAGGCGAGATAAGCGTTGGCCATCCGGTTGTTGCCACGGCCAAGGTCACCCCCATGCCCATAATTATCCCGATAATACCCCCCGATACTGAAAGCGTGACGGCCTCAATAAGAAACTGGAGTCTTATATCCCATGTCTTAGCACCAACCGCCATCCTTATCCCGATCTCTCTTGTCCTTTCTGTTACTGAAACGAGCATGATGTTCATTATCCCGATGCCGCCTACCACCAATGATATGGACGCTATTGCGCCAAGCAAGAGGGACATGATCTTTGCAGTCTTTTCAGCGGCCTTGAGTATTTGGGTGAGGTTTTTTACAGTAAAGTCATTCTCTTGTTTAGGCCCGATGTGGTGTCTCTGCTTCAAAAGCTCTGTTATTTGTTCTTCGGCAGGGCCTAGTTCATTAGCCCCTTTGGCGCTTACAAGGATGATCTTTACCACACCTGGAAATGGGACGCCGAAGAGCTTCTTTTGCGCCGTTGTGACAGGTACATATATGGCGTCGTCCTGATCCTGCCCGTTCGGCGACTGACCTTTTTCGGCAAGCACGCCGATTACGGTGAACGGGACGTTTTTAATCCTTATGATCTGCCCGATCGGATTGATAGCACCAAATAAGTTGTCTACTACGGTCTTGCCTAGGAGGCATACCTTTGCAGCAGCCTTTACGTCATCTTGTGTAAAATATCTGCCTGACGCAATGGGCCAATCTCTTAGATCGAACATGCTGGGCGTTGTGCCAGTAACCAATGTTGACCAGTTCTGATTACCATACATTACCTGTGCCACACCGCTGTCTACAGGGGCTACATACAAGACAGCCGGACATTGTTTCTTGATGGCCTCAGCATCTGAAAGCGTGAGCGTCAGCTGGGTGCCGCTTCCCATTCTTACGCCGCTGGCAGTGCTTGCACCTGGCAATACTATCAGGAGATTGCTGCCTATGCTCTTTATTTGCTCGTCGAGCATCATCCTTGCGCCGTTTCCCAGGGCGAGCATTACAATGACAGCGGCGACGCCTATGATGATGCCAAGCATAGTAAGGACAGAGCGCATCTTGTTTGTCATCAAGGCGTCGAAAGCTATCTTGAGAGATGGGACGACCCCGATCACTTTTTGACCTCCTCGTCACTGACGACCGCTCCATCTGAGAATTTTATAATGCGTCTTGCAAAAGATGCTATATCAGGTTCATGGGTGACAAGAATGAGTGTAACCCTAAGCCCATTATTCAGTTTCGTAAAAAGATCCATAATCTCATAACTCGTCTTTGTGTCGAGGTTTCCTGTTGGCTCATCTGCAAGTATGATCGAGGCGTTATTCACAAGGGCCCTGGCAATGGCTATCCTTTGCTGTTGACCGCCGGAGAGTTGAGTCGGATAATTGAACGCCTTCTGCTCGAGGCCTACAGATCTCAGGGCCTCAAGCGCCAGCTCTCTGCGCTTCTTGGCCGCAAGCCCTGCATACAGCATAGGGAGCTCGACATTTTCAATCACCTTGGTCCGTTGGAGGAGATTAAAACCTTGGAATATAAATCCGATCTTTTTGTTCCTTATCTCAGAAAGTTCATCACTGCTCAAATTGTTTACATCCACACCGTCCAGACGATACTCTCCACTCGTAGGCTTGTCGAGGCAGCCTATTAAGTTCATGAAGGTTGATTTGCCTGAACCAGATGCGCCCATGACTGCTACAAACTCACCTGAATCGATGGAAAGCGAGACGTCCTTTAATGCATATATTTCGACATCGCCGAATCTGTATACCTTTCCCAATCCCTTGGTTTCTATGAGAGCCATGGCGTTAATCTTAAAAATGCATATGCGTAGCAAATTGCGTCTTTTGTTCTTCCGATCTGTCAATGGCCTCGGTAATGACCATATCCCCTTCCTTAAGCCTCCCTGAAGTTACCTCGGTATAAGTGCCGTCGGTTATCCCTGTTGTTATTGCAATGCGCACAGGTCGTCCATTGCCATCGAGCACCCATACACCTGGCCCTTTTGGAACAGCTTGCCCGCCCGCTTTTTTCCCTGAAAGGCCCGGGGGCTTGAAGCGCAGGGCTGTATTTGGGACCATAAGTACGTCTTTTCTGGACTTCGTAATTATTGAGACATTCGCCGTCATGCCTGGCTTAAGTTTTAGCTCAGGATTGTCCACTTTTATTACTACATCATAAGTCACTACATTTTGTATGGTGGTCGGAGCAATCCTGACCTCGGAGACCTTGCCCTTAAAAGGCAGTTCAGGATAGGCATCAACAGTGAATTCGGCGTCCTGACCGACGGCGATACTACCTATGTCGGCCTCGTCTATATTTGTATCTATCTGCATCTTGGTTAGGTCTTCGGCTATAGTAAAGAGCGTAGGGGTCTGGAAACTGGCGGCGACCGTCTGCCCGACATCGACCTTTCTCGAAACGACGACGCCGTTTACGGGTGAGAGTATCTTTGTATATTTGAGATTTGTCTTTGCATATTTGAGATCTGCCTCAAGTTGACCTATCTGAGCCTCATATGCCGCTACCTGGGCCTTTGCCGTTTCATAGTTTGTCTCTGCTGTATCGAGATCACTTCTTGCAACCAGATCCTTTGAAAAGAGCTCCCTATATCTTTCCATGGTGCGTCTGGCATCGATCATGGTAGCTTTTGCCTTTTCAAGATTCGCCTTTCCGACATCAAGATTAGCCTTTGCCTTTTCGACCTGTGCCTCAAACAGAGTCGGGTCGATCATGGCTATCAATTCGCCTTTTTTTACAACTGAATTAAAATCGACATAGATATATTTAATAGTTCCGGAGACCTGTGTACCCACATCCACGGTGGTCACCGGATTTACAGTGCCGGTTGCCGTAACACTGGCCTTGATCTCGCCGCATTTTACAATTTCTGTTTTAAATTTCGGCACATCTTTGCTGTTTCTCATAAAGAAAAACAGAAATAGCCCCAAGATCGTAATGACCGTGATAGTGACGGCTATTTTTTTCATATTACTCACCCATTGCCTTTTGAAGGGCTGCAAATGCCACCCTATAGTCATAAAGGGCCTGGATATAGGCCAACTTAGCGTTTTCAAGGGCGATTTCTGAATCCGTAACTTCGATTGGGTTTCCAATACCCGCCTTATATCTTCCCATCGCCAGATCAAGATTTTCCTGTGCCTGCGTTACCCCGAGCTCAGCCACAGGCACTCTTTCCCCAGCCTCGACAAGATTGAGATATGCCTGTTTTACATCAAGAAATATACTGTTCTTAAGGGATTCCTCTTTTGCCGAGATTGAATCTAGGTTTGCCCTGGCCTCTTCAACTTGATATTTTGTAAGAAATCCGCTGAAGATAGGAAATGTTATATTTACTCCTACTGTCCATCCGTCTGAAAGTGGGAAGCCAGCACCATCAACATTATATGAGGCATTGCCGCTGACAGATGGATAGTATCCCTTTTTCGCAAGCTCTATGGAGGCGCTGGCCGCTTTTTTTTGTGCCAGAATTGAACTTAGATCCGGTCTTGCGGAATACGCCTTTTTGAGCGCCTCTTCAAAATCTATTTTGATAGGTGAAAAATCAAGTATATCTTCGAGCTCATATCCATCTATGTCTGGGACGCCCATTGAGTTGTTTAATTCCGCCATGGCGATTTTTACTGAATTCTGTGCATTTATAAGGTTGAGCTTTGCATTGCTCAGATCAACTCTTGCCTTGGTGACGTCGAATTTAGGTCTTATTCCAACCTTATAAAAGCCTTCGGCCTGTTTGAGATGAAGTTCGAATTGCGCTACCGCATCTTGTGCGACCTTAAGGTTTCTTTTTGCCCTTAATACTCCGAAATATGCCTGTTTGACATTGAATATAACCTGATTTGTCGTTGTTTTAAGATCAGATTTGGACGAAAGAAGATTGAGGCGGCTTATTTTGACCTGTGTAGACGTCTTTCCGAAATCATAGAGATTTTGTTTTAAAAGAAAGCCGCCAGAGTAGTCGTTAAATGATCTGTTTGTAAGTCCGTTATCGGGCGAATATTTGCTGTATCCGGCAGTCATGTCGATCTCAGGTAGATAACCTGATTTAGCCTGTCCCACCCTGCTCTCCTTTGCCTTTATATCGCCCAATCCGGCCAATATGTCCGGCTGATGTTTGAGTGCGATGTCTATGCAATCTTCAAGGGTCAATGTCTTGGTCTTGGGCTCGTTCTCCCCTGAGGCATTAACAAGGGCAGGGAAAAACAAAAAATACATAGCAAGAAGGGCCAGTATAGGCAGTTTAAAAGGACTCATCGTGTCTGATCGACCTCTTCTTTTTAATAGAGGTTTGTCGAATATAGTGAGTGGCCACTCAATAGTCAAGTTTATTATGGAGATGATTGATTTTCTTGACTCCTATGTCATGGTGAATTATGAATAGAAGCCTGCTTGAAACAGTGGCTTATTTATCTACCAAATAAAAGAGGAAAAAATATGGAAGTAATAAGAAATTTTTTCAAAACGAGGCTATTGCACAATTAGTTAGTCATCTGCTAGGCGCCTGGTATTTTTGTAGATGGCGGACACCCTCAAGCAGAGTATGAATTTCAACGAAATTATGTCGGGCTTCAAAAGCCGTACTGTAATGAAGTAGATAAGGAGCAAAAGATTGGATCAAGACAATCCGATAGTAAAACAACGTCTTAAAAAGGCCGAAGAGCTCGAGGCTATAAATCTGAAACTCTATCCAAACGACATCAAGACGCCAGACAAGATCGCCGATTTGATAGGGGCATATGGCGGGTATGATGCAGAGGCCTTGAAGTCTATTTCTCAGACATTCAGACCTGTTGGCCGCATTATGGGGCTGAGACGTTTCGGAAAGGCTGCCTTCCTGCATATCCAGGACTCATCAGGGCGTATCCAGGTCCATATTTCAAGGGATATGGTAGGGGATGAGTCCTACAGTATTTTCAAGAAATTTGATATAGGCGACATCATCGAGGTAAGTGGATATCTTTTTCGTACCCAGACAGGAGAGCTTACCATATCGGCAAGGTCTATAAGGCTTGTTACCAAATCCCTGCGCCCATTGCCTGAAAAATTCCACGGTTTAAAAGATAAGGAGATCCGCTATCGTCAGCGCTATGTAGACCTAATCATCAATGAAGATGTGCGCCGCGTATTTATTCTTCGCTCCAAAATAATACAGATCGTCAGGAATTATCTTAATGAGTCGGGCTTTCTGGAGGTCGAGACCCCAATGATGCAACCTATAGTGGGTGGTGCGACAGCTAGGCCCTTTGTAACCCATCACAATGCCCTTGGGATTGATCTATATCTGAGGATCGCGCCCGAGCTCTATCTGAAGCGGCTTCTTGTAGGTGGTTTCGAAAGGGTCTTTGAGCTGAACCGTAATTTTAGAAATGAAGGCATTTCTCTCCAGCATAACCCCGAATTCACCATGGTCGAATTTTATGAGGCCTATGCAACCTATGAAGACCTCATAAAAAGGACCGAAGAACTCTTT
Organism: Dissulfurimicrobium sp.; assembly: GCF_049968175.1. NCBI lineage: Bacteria > Deltaproteobacteria > Dissulfurimicrobium > Dissulfurimicrobium sp. The sequence goes on along the minus strand of NZ_JBMFRG010000018.1, from coordinate 4,284 downwards.
GTAAGGATAGCGCATGAACTATATGGAAAAGACAAGATCTCTTATCAGGGTCAATCCATCGACCTTTCAAGGCCTTGGCGCAGGCTCACTCTTAAAGACTCGCTTATAGAAATAGGGGGAATACCTGAACGAGAACTTTCAGACAGATATATGATGACAGCGAGATTGAAATCCCTTGGAGCTCCAATAAAGGGGGATGAGCTGCAGGGGAAACTCTGGACAAAGTTATTTGATATCTTGGTAGAGCCACGGCTTATTCAACCGACCTTTATCACGGATTATCCTGTGGATGTTTCTCCTCTTGCCCGTAAAAATGAACAAAACCCAGAAGTCACAGATCGGTTTGAGTTGTTTATAAGCGGGAAGGAGATCGCGAATGCATTTTCCGAGTTAAACGACCCAAGGGATCAATATAGGCGTTTTGAGGAGCAGATCAAGGAGCGAAAGGGCGATGAAGAGATACCGCCCGTGCTGGATGAAGACTATGTAACAGCACTTGAATATGGCATGCCGCCGGCGGCAGGCGAAGGCATAGGAATAGACCGCCTTGTCATGTTATTTTCCGACTCCCCTTCCATCAGGGATGTTATTCTTTTTCCACAACTTAAACCAGAGGCACAGCCAGATGTCTAAATTGCCCTTTGAGTGGTTTATGGCGTTTAGATATCTGAAGGCTAAACGCAAACAGGCGTTTATTTCTCTTATTACCTTTATATCAATCGCAGGTGTGGCTATAGGGGTCATGGCCCTGATAGTGGTCATATCGGTGATGGGTGGCTTTGAAGACCACCTAAGAACCAAAATACTGGGAGTAAGTTCACATATAGTTGTAAGAAGCTACAAAGGGCCTATTTTTGATTATAAAGAAGTTGAAAAAAAGATACTTTCTGTATCGGTTTCAAGAGGCAATTTGCTGGAAAGAATCTTTGGTGTGAACGATAAGGCCAGAGTCGTAGCAGCTACGCCGCTTATCTATATACAAGCCCTTTTGAGCTCAGGTCATGGGGTAAGTGGTGCCATCATCCGGGGAGTCGATCCACGTAGTCTTACAAGGGTGATGGATACTGGCAAGATAATTTCAGGTAAAGGTCTTGTCGCATTGAATCATAGACAGCAAAACGGTCCGCCGCCTATCATCCTCGGCAAGGAATTGGCAAGGACCCTCGGGGTCTCGGTCGGCCAGACCATACAAATAATACTCCCTAGCGGGATGATAACCCCTATTGGAATGCTGCCTAAGATCAGGAGCTTTGTGGTGGTAGGTATAGATACTACTGGCATGTTTGACTATGACTCCTCTCTTGCCTTTATAGGTCTTGAGGATGCACAGAGGCTGCTTCAAATCCGAGGCCAGGTGCACAGCATCGAACTCAAGGTCTCTGACATATATGCCTCGGACAGGCTTGCGCTGGCCATTGATAAAAGGTTAGGTCCGCCTTTCTGGGCTATGGACTGGCAGCAGATGAGCAGAAATCTCTTTTCGGCCTTGAAGCTCGAAAAGCTGGCTATGTTCATCGTGCTTACGTTGATAGTGCTGGTCGCAGCCTTCAATATCGTCAGCACGCTGATCATGATGGTGATGGAAAAGCATCAGGATATAGCGATTTTAAAGGCCATAGGGACAACCGATAGGCAGATACTGAAAATATTTGTCTACAACGGCCTTGCAGTCGGCCTTATCGGCACAGCCATCGGCGTCATGGGAGGGGTAAGTCTCTGTGAGCTGCTTTCAAGATATAAGTTTATAAAGATCCCAAGAGACGTCTATTACACCGACTCACTGCCGATCCTCTTAAGATCATCCGACGTGATTACAATAGCGGCCTGCGCCGTAATTATCTGTTTTATTGCGACTATCTATCCTGCCCGGCAGGCAGCAAAGGTGAATCCGTCCGAGGCATTGAGAAATGGATGATTGATTCGTCTCATATCCTTATGTCCGCGATATACACTGGGCTGTGGGTTGTTACCCGTCTAAAAATATGTCTGGATTATTTAAATTAAATATGAACAGGGAACAAGAAGAGGTATTTTGCGTTAGAAGGGATGATCTTGAGGCGTTGTTCGGCTCCCCCCTGCCGAATGGGGCGTTAAAAGGCCCTACGATTGAAGACGTGTTGGACCTCAAGACCTTTTTTTTGCCAAGAAGTAAGGCCGAGCACGACCCTTCATATAAACAAATTATTCCATATCAACTTTTTCGCTCAGACAGGGTTTTTTTTGTATATCGACGCGGGGAAAAGATAGGCGAAGACCGCCTTATCGGCCGTTTATCCATTGGCATCGGCGGGCATGTAAATATATTGGATACCTGTAGGCCTCATGATCACACCCTCTCGTTTTATCGAGACGCCCTTATAAGGGAACGGATGGAGGAGTTAAGCAATCCAGAGGTTGTGCGCGAGGTATTTTTGGGCTGGATAAACGACGAAAGCAATACAGTAGGCCAGGTACATCTAGGGGCGGTGCATTTATGCGATGTGATTAGGCCCGAGGAGATTAGGACAAAGACCGATGAAGATATCTATTTTGTCGGTTGGTGGACAAAAGAAGAGATAAAGGCGAATAAAGACCTGTTCGAAAGTTGGTCAGTCTTTGCCGTTGAGTTCATCTAAAATCCCAAATAAATGGGCTGTTTTTCCTTTTTTATGACGTACTTAAACAATACTTTATTAAAGCCAGGACCTTCAATGCACTATCTTTTGACTTTACTGAAAACATAAAATATTTATTATAATATAAATTCAAGACGAGGTCCGAATCAGATGTTTGACTACCTGATTTTAATGATTGTTTTGTTCGGCGCCCTGTTTTTTATAGGGCGCACTATATTCAGACAGATAAAAGGTAAAAGTTCAAGTTGTCATATCTGCAGCTGCGGTTGCGAAGGCTGCGGAGATCAGCCGTCAGATGAAAAGAGGATTTGATAGATCAATCTGGCGTATAGGATAGAACCGTCATCTCAATTGCAACACATTTTATGTCTAAATAATGACGATTGTCCCTTTTGATGCAAGCGATCGTATACTTGTCCAGGCAAAGACATGTCTGGCATCTCCTGAACGCGTGATTAAGGAAAGGGAGAGATATGTGCCCCTGCTTCTTAAGGCCTTGAGGCTCTCGAGAGACCTCAACTTGAGACGCGACATACTCCTCCTGCTCGGCAGTTTCGCCAAGGAAGATTTATATTGGCCGCTTTATGAAATCATGTCGGACCCACAGGAGCCTGACGAATTCAGAGACCAGGCCGCAATACACCTAAGCGTTATGGGTGCCTTTTTGGACGATCCACAGGCCCTTATTAGGAGGCTTATAAATGATATAGAAACAGGTGGGCACGATTCTAGAGTGCGCGCAATAATCGCCATAGGTTGGGAGGGAAACTTGGCAGCAGTACTTCCTTTGATTGAGTGTCTATACGATGCAGATCAAGAGATACAGGAGGTCGCAGTAAACGCCCTGTGCAATCTCAAAGATAGCAGGGTGGTAAGTCTCCTTGCAGAGAGACTTAAAAATGGTTCTATTGATCAAAAAAGGGCGATTCTATTCAATCTGTGGCGTTTTAAAGACAGACAAGATGAAGTGGCTGCCATTTATAAAAAAGAAATTGAATCAGGCGATCCCGATTTGCGGCTCGAGATCCTCGCCCTCCTAGACAGGATAGATGGTCAGAATGACCATGCCGATCTCTACAAGTCACTCCTCTTGGATCCTGATGATAAGGTAAGAAATATTGCGCTTGAACGCCTTGGCGCGCTTAAAAAAATTACGCCCGGAGACGCATTGCAATTTCTTAGCGATCCGTCAATGATGGTCAAACGTACCGCCACGAAGATACTTCAACTTTACGGAAAGCCGCCCTGTAACATTCATTGAGTACGATAAGATAATGACTTAAAAGCCTCGGTACCGTCGATTTTTGTGTGAAATTTCGCACAGTATTCCTTGAAGCAGGCAAGGTGCGACCCGATTCGTCCATTTTTAAATTCACACAAAATAGTTGACAGTATCGGTGATCGTGGATAAACGAACCGGCAGGATAAGGTCGATCTATTAAGGAGGCACAGGATGTGGGGACCAGGTTGTTGATTGGGTCAAGGGATGTTTTTGGGAATGCCGTTTGCAATGATAATGGGAACCGCCTTCTGGCTGCTGACGATCTATGTTCTTTCGTTTTTATTTCTAAGATAATAAAAAAGGCGAGATTGATGCAATAGTGGGCACAAAAACCCCTCATCATGCTGCCATTTTCTCAAGGAACCGCCATTCATATCATTCATATAC